>JBEBJW010000160.1:0-9493 GCA_040079715.1 Myxococcota bacterium
CGCCCGGCGCGACCCCTCCCCCTCGACCGGGCTCGACACGACCGACACCGCCACGTGATCGCGGCGGGACTGGTACAGCGCGCCCCGGACCCGGGTGGCGAGGTCCGGCCGGAGGACCGCGCCCAGATCGAGCCGGGGCTCGCCGGTCGGGAACTGGAGGAACTCGTCGAGCCGACCGTGGGCGTACAGCACCGCCCCGTCCGCCGCGACCACCACCGACGGCGGCACCCGCGCGTCGAGCAGCGCCTGCCGCGCCCGATCGACGCCGGTGGCGGCGCGTCCCGGGCGGGCCCGCTCGGGGATCTCCGGCGCCGGGAGCCGGTACCGGAGCGCCGCCGGGCGGTTCAGCGCGATCGGTCCGGTCACGCCGATCTTCCGGAACAGGCGGGAGTGCTTCGACACCGTGGCGTACAGGATCCGGGACGCGCCGAGCGCCTCGGACGTGCCGAGGAACAGGTGCGCCTCGGGCTTCAGCGCGAAGTGGAGGAACTTCAGCACCTGCTGCTGGGTGCCCGGCTGGAGGTAGATCAGCACGTTCCGACAGGTGACGAGGTCCATCCGGGAGAATGGAGGATCCGCGCACAGGTCGTGCACCGCGAACGACACCACGTCGCGGAGCTCGGACCGGACCCGAAGACCGTTGTCCCCATCGAACCGAAAGAATCGAGCGAGCTGGCTCGCGGTGAACGCGTCCGCCGTCGACGACGGGTACGCCCCCGCCCGGGCGGTCGCCAGCGCCACCGGATCCACGTCGGTGGCGAACACCTGCAGCCGGACCGGCCGCCCGACCCGCGCGATCTCCTCCAGCGCGACGATCGCGACCGAGTACGCCTCCTCGCCGGTCGCGCAGCCGGCGACCCACACCCGGACCGGCTCGACCGGGTCCGCCGATCGGACCATCGGGGCGATCACCTGGTCCCGCAGGGCCTGGAACGCGTCGGGGTTCCGGAAGAACGCGGTCACGCCGATCAGCAGGTCCGCCGCGAGCGCCTCCTGCTCGACCGGATCCGCGGCCAGCCGGTCGAGGTACGAGGCGGCCGTCGCGTGCCCGCTCGCCCCCATCCGCCGGGCGATCCGGCGACCGATCGTCGCCCGCTTGTAGTTCGCGAGCTGGACGTCGAGCCGCGGCCCCAGCAAAGCCGTGAGCCGCTCCAGCAGGTCGTCCGGGAGGGCGGTCCCCGCGCCGGCCTCCCCTTCGCCGTCCTCTGCAGCCATCGCGGACGGTGTATCGCAGCCCAACCGACGAGCGCACCCAGACCTGTGAAACAATCGTGGGTGCGCCGCGCGGCCGAGCGGCTACTTGTTCGCCTTGCGACGGACCTCGCCCTCGAGATCCTCGACCCGCCCCTCGGCCTCGAGCGACGCGTCGCCGGCGACCTGGCCCACCACGGTCTTCACCTTGCCGGCCACCTGCTGGGCGGTGCCCCGGGCCCGGCCGACCGCCTTGGCCTGCTCCTGACGGACCTGGCCGCCCGCCTCGCGGACCGCGCCCTCGGCCTCGGTCTCGGGGCTGCCCACGGCGTGGCCGACCGCCTTCTGGATCTTGCCCGCGACCTCGTCCACCTTGCCGGCCAGTCGTTCCTTGTTCTCGGGCTTCATCTTCCCCTCCGGTTGCCGTACGTGAGCGGAACAGATGTTCCACCCATTGTGTATGCATTCACGTTTTTGAATGCAAAGCAACCAGCCTCACGGAGCGGTGGGCCCTCCTCGATAGACCCGGGGCACCCGGGTGTTGATCCCGGTCAGAATTTCGTACGGGATCGTCCCGGCCCACCGCGCCAGCGCCTCGACGGTGAGGGTCGCTCCGCCCTGGGCGCCGAGCAGCACGACCTCGTCGCCGTTGTAGCCGGTGCCGTCCGGTCCGAGGTCGACCATCGACTGGTCCATGCAGACCCGCCCGACGACCGGGTGCTCGGCGCCGCCGATCAGCACCCGCGACCGGTTCGACAGGGCCCGCGGGTACCCGTCTCCGTACCCGACCGGGACGGTCACCAGCCGGGTGCGGGTCGACGGGGCCCAGGTCGAGCCGTAGCTCACCGGGTTGCCCGCCTCGACCACCTTGAAGTACACGATGGTCGACTTCCAGGTGAGCGCAGGTTCGACCGGGATCGTCCGCGGAACCGTGTCCGATGGCGCGACGCCGTACAGCAGGATCCCCGGCCGGACCGCGTCGAGCCAGGTGTCCGGGTGGGCGAGCACCCCGCCCGAGTTCGCGAGGTGCCGGACCGGCGTCGGCAGCGACCGCCGCTCGTAGAACGACAGCACCTCCAGGAACCGCTCGAGCTGGAGGCGGGTGAACGTCGGGTCCGGCTCGTCGCTCGACGCGAGGTGGCTGAAGATCCCGAGCACGTCGACGTGGGTGCACCCGAGCGACGCCTCGAGCAGCTTCGGCGCGTGGTACCAGTGGATGCCGAGCCGCTCCATCCCGGTGTCGATCTTCAGGTGGACCCCGGCCCGCACCCCGAGCGACCGGGCGCACCGATCGATCGCGGTCAGCTTGTCGACCGACGACGCGGTCAGCCACAACCGGTGCTTCAGGAACAGTGGGATCTGATCGCCGAGGATCCCGCCGAGCACCAGGATCGGGGTGGTGACGCCGGCCCGGCGGACCGCGATCGCCTCCTCGAGGAACGCGAGCCCGAGGAACGGGACGTTGCACGCCTCCATCGTCCGCGCCACCGGGATCAGCCCGTGACCGTACGCGTTCGCCTTCAGGATCGGCATCACCAGCCGCCCGACGTGGGCCCGGATCGCCTCGAGGTTCGCGGCGATCCGATCCAGATCCACCTCGACGTGGGTCGGCCGGAGGACCTCCTCGTCGAGGGTCGGCTCGTGCAGCGGGCTCGGCCGGGTCGGCGGCTTCACCCGTCCGCCCGCTCGAACTGCGCGAACACCCACCGGAGGTACCGGAACGGCTTCTCCCCCTCGTTCGGGGTGAATCGAATCGACACGGTCGAACCCTCGACGGTGAACCGCTTCGGGTGGCGGGCGACGGCGGCGGCGAGCCGCTTGCCGAGCACCGGGCTCTTCGGGTGGAGCTCGAGCACCACCCTCACCTTCAGCCACGAACACCGCACGATCCCGAGCGCGCGGCACATCAGGCGGGTGGCGACGAGGTCGCCGAGGTTCCGCGCCGGATCGGGCAGCTCGCCGTGCTCCCGCTCGAGCTCGTCGAGGGTCCGGTCGATCTCGGCCGGGCTGCGCGCGTTGCCGATCCGCCGGTACCACACCAGCCGCTCGTCGGTGTCCTTGACCAGGATGTCCGGCAGGAACGCCGGGACCGGGACCTCGACCTCGGGGTCGATCCGCTCCCGATCGAGCTCGCCGCGGGCGTGGTGGACCGCCTCCTCCAGCA
The DNA here is from genome assembly GCA_040079715.1 of Myxococcota bacterium. Lineage (GTDB taxonomy): Bacteria > Myxococcota_A > UBA796 > UBA796 > JACKER01. Next base: position 3,356 of record JBEBJW010000160.1, read on the forward strand.
GCTCGACCCAGGTGTCGTACCCGACCTGGTCGATGTTGCCGGACTGCGCCGCCCCGAGCAGGTTGCCGCCGCCGCGCAGCTCGAGGTCCGCCGACGCGACCTGGAACCCCGCGCCGAGCGACTGGTTCTCGACGATCACCCGCAGGCGCTTGCGGGCTTCGGCGGTGACCTCCTCCGGCGTGAGCAGGATGCAGGTCGCGCGCCGATCGCCGCGCCCGACCCGCCCGCGGAGCTGGTACAGCTGCGCGAGCCCGAGCATGTCCGCCCGATCGATCAGCATCGTGTTCACGTTCGGCAGATCGACGCCGCTCTCGACGATCGACGTACACACGAGCAGATCGTACTTCCGATCGACGAAGTCCACCAGCACCCGCTCGAGCTCGTCGGCCGACAGCTGGCCGTGCGCGACCGCGATCCGGGCCTCCGGCACCCAGGTGGCGAGCTCGGCCGCCACCCGGTCGATCGACTCGACCCGGTTGTGGACGAACCACACCTGCCCGTTCCGGTCGAGCTCGGCGATCACCGCGTCGCGGACGCGCGCCTCGGTCGCCCGGGTGAGCTGGGTCCGGACCGCGAGCCGGGCGGCGGGCGGCGTCGCGATGATCGACATCTCGCGCACGCCGGACAGCGCGAGCTGCATCGTCCGCGGGATCGGCGTGGCGGACAGCGCGAGCACGTCGACCTCGGACCGCATCCGCTTCAGCCGGTCCTTCTGCTTGACCCCGAACCGGTGCTCCTCGTCGATCACCACCAGCCCGAGGTCGGCGAACTTGACCCCCCGGCCGAGCAGCGAGGTGGTGCCGATCACGATCTGGACCGAGCCGTCCGCCATCCCCTGCTGGAGCGTGGCGAGCTCGGTCGGGGTGGTGAACCGGGACCACATCCCCACCGCGACCCGCCGGTCCGCGCCGAACCGCTCTCGGAACGTCCGGAGGTGCTGGTGGGCGAGCACGGTGGTCGGGCACAGCACCGCGACCTGCCGCCCGCCCTCGACCGCCCGCATCGCGGCCCGCATCGCGACCTCGGTCTTGCCGAACCCTACGTCGCCGCAGATCAGGCGGTCCATCGGGAACGGGCGCGACAGGTCGTCCATCACCGCGTCGATCGCGATCCGCTGATCCGGGGTCTCCTGGTACGGGAACCGAGCCTCGAACGCCATGTACCGTTCACCCGGCTCCGGATACGCCCTCCGGACGGCGACCTCGCGCCGGGCGTACAACCGGACCAGCTCCTCGGCCATCGACAGGAGGTTGTCGCGGACCTTGCCCTTCTTCCGGGCCCACGACTGGCCCCCGAGCTTGTCGAGCGTCGGGGTGGTGTCGGTCGAGGTCGCCGCGTACCGCGACAGCTGCTCGAGCGACGCGACCGGCAGGAACATCAGGTCCGCGTCGCGGTACTCGAGCTTGACGAAGTCCTGCTCGATCCCGGGTCCCAGCTCGAGCCGGACCAGGCCGCGGTACAGGCCGACCCCGTGCAGCCGGTGGACGATCGCGTCGCCGACCTTGAGCTGGGCCATCGAGGTGACGCCCTGGTCGAACAGCGCGTGGGCCCGATCCGCCCCCGACCGGCGCGGGGTGCCGAACAGCGCCGACACCGGGACGAACGCCCACCCGGAGGCCTCCGCGACGAAGCCGCGCGGGAGATCGCCCGTCAACAGCGAGATCTTCCCGGGCTCGATCGCGAACGGCGACGAGGCGTGGACCGGATGGAGCCCGTGCGGCTCGAGCAGCTCCACCAGCCGCTCCCCGCGCCCGTCGTCCTTCACCACCAGCGCGATCCGCACGTCGGCGTCGGCCAGCGCGTGGAGCCGCTCGACCACCGGCCCGAGCTCGCTCCCGCGGACCGCCAGATCGTCGGTCGCCTGGGCGCCGAGGTCGACCGCCCGGTCGGACGCGCGCTCCAGCACCTCGTGCGCGCCGCCGAGCGCCTCGATCACCTCGCGGACCCGCACGAACCGCGCCGACGGCGGGACCAGCGGCCGCTCGTCCGGCTCGAGCGCCTCGTACCGCCGCAGGACCGTGGTCTCGACGTCCCGCAGCGCCGCGTGGACGTCGTCCGGGTACACCACGATCGGCCGCAGCCCGCGCAGCGCGTCGAGGGGGGCCTCGGTCGGGACCAGCGCCGGGAGCCAGTCCTGCAGCCCGCTGAACCGGATGCCGGCCCGGAGCTCCTCCACCACCTGACGCCGGCGGACGGTGGCGGCGCTGTCGGCCCCGTGCTCGGTGATCCACCGGGTGAGCTCGGACAGCGCGCGATCCAGCGCCGCGTGGTCGAGCCGCTCCTCGGTCGCCGGGAGCACGGTCACCCGCTTGCCGGTCGCCCCGATCGCCAGGGTCTGCGGATCCAGCCGCCGGAGGGCCTCGATCTCGTCGTCGAACAGCTCGATCCGCACCGGCGCTCGGTTCCCGACCGGCCACAGGTCGACCACGTCGCCGCGGACCGCGTACCGGCCTGGCGCGTCCGCGCGGGTGGTCCCGAGGTACCCGCTGTCGGTCAGGTAGGCGGTGAGCTCGTCCCGGTCGATCCGCCCGCCGACCTCGAGGGTCCGGGTGGCCCGCCGGCGCGCCTCGGCGTCCGGGATCCGCTGGAGCAGCGCCCGCGGGGTCGCGATCACGATCAGGTCGCCGCCGCGGTCCACCTTCTCGAGCGCGCGGGTCCGCTGCTGCGGGAGGGCCGGATCGGGGGAGAACCCGTCGTACGGCCGGTTGTCGTCGGACGGGAACCGCTCGATCCGCTCGGGCTGCGGGTGGAAGAACGCGAGCGCGCGGTACAGCGCCTCCGCCCGGTCGTCGCCGTCGACCACCACCAGCCACCGCCCGGTCGCCGCGACGGTCGCGAGCACGAACGCCAGCGCGTCGCCGCCGAGCCCGGCCCACGCCGTGCCTGCCGCGAGCAGCGCCCCGGCGTCGTCGAGCGAGGCCGCCCGGCCGACTCGCCCGGCTCCGACGCGATCGCGCGCGGTCACCCCGGACCCGAGGTCGCCTTCGACGTGCTGGCCGCCCGCAGCTTCTTCAGCGCCGCCCGCGCCTGCATCTTGCCCTCGCGCTCGAGGTACAGGACCATCAGCGACAGGGTCAGGACCCAGCTGAACAAGGCCCACAGGACCTCTTGGATCACGTAGGTGGCCTGGCTCGGCGACGACGGGTCGAGCATCAGCTCCTGGAACTTCTCGAGCGCGGCCGACCCGGTGGTGGCGCCCTCGATCGGCAGCGCCACCCCGAGGGTGACGAGCGTGCCGAGCAGGTACCACACGAACATCATCCGGAACAGCTTTCCGCGCAGGTTGTAGGTCAACGTGCCGGATCGGGACAGCGCCCCGCGCTCGGGATCGAACACCGCGACCATGTCGGTGAACGCGAGCTGCAGCGCGTAGAAGATCCCGGGGAGGAGGAGCTGGATCCCGATCGTGACCGCGTGGACCCGCGCCCCGTGCGGACCGGCCACGTCGAGCGTGCGCTCGCGGACCTTCTCGAGCACCTCGCCGAACCCGATCGACTCCCCATCGAACGCGCGCTTGCCGGCGATCAGCCACGCGACCGCGACCGCCGCGCCGCCGAACGACTGCCACAGCAGCGCCCACGACATCCCGAACAGCGACAGCACCACCGGGGCGAGCTGCCGCATCTGCCCGCTCTCGATCAGCGCGAACGCGCCGGCGAGCAGCAGGAACGGGGCCGCGAGCAGCGCCGGCCACCAGCTCGCCCGGGTGACCCGGGTGCGCTTCGAGAACTGGATCACCGCGTACACCGCCGCCAACGCGCCGATCGCCAGCGTGATCTGCCCGTACAGGTCGATCGTGGCGGGGGGCGCGTCCTTCGCCGCGATCCCCGCCTGGAGCACCCGGTACCCGACCAGCCCGGACACGAGGCCGAACGCGAGCGAGAACGGCACGCCGATCGCCGCCGTCTGGCCGGCCAGCCGGATGCCTTGCCCGAGGGCCGACACCCAGTGGGTGCTGTGGGCGAGGATCGCCTCGAGCTCCTGCTCGGACGGCCCGGACTCCGGCTGCTGCGGCGTCGGGGACAGGTTCGGGGACGCGGGCTCCGTCACGGCTCCTCCGGAGCGGTTCTGGTAACCCGAGCGAACTCACGGGGAGCGCCAGTCCGACCGGGGCAGCTCGCGGGAGATCGGCGGCTGCTCGGCCGCGAGCAGGTACAACGCCCGCCGGTTCGCGGCCTCGCCGACCTCGTCCGCCGTCGACACCGCGAGCACCTCCTCGCCGAACCCCTGGTACGCGATCCCGCCGTCGAACCCGCGCTGGGCGAACCACCGCGCGATCGCCCGGGCCCGGCGCTCGGACAGCGCGAGGTTCGCGTCCGGGGCGCCGACGGTGTCGGTGTACCCGGCGACGAACAGCCGGATCTCGACCACCGACCCGTACTTCGCGACGACCCGCTGGACGTCCGCCCAGCACCGCTCGAGCTTCGGTGCCTCCGACGCCGGGATCGCGTCGCTCCCCGAGGCGAACACCACGTCCTCGTGCGGGATCGCGTAGCTCCACGGCGACAGCACGAGCGACCCGGCGATCCCGGCCTCGTCGACCACCTCGACCGCGAGCGCCACGACCTCGGCGTCGGTGGTCCACGAGAACGTCGGGTTCGACCGATCGGTGAGCGTCGCGGACTCGGTCCCGAGCACCGCCCCGCCGGCCCCGCGGAGCTCGACCGTGGCGGCCTTCACCGGGCGGCTCGGGTGGACGACCAGGGTGCGGGCGGCGAGGTCCACGTCCGACGCCGCGACCGTCCAGCCGATCGCGTCGAGCACCTGGACCTCGAACGCGAGCGGCGCCTCGGCCCACGCGCCGGACGGCTGGTCGAGCCGGACCGTCCCGGCGCACCGGTGGCGGCCCACGCGCAGCCCATCGAGCGGCAGGGTCGCGGTCGCCCCGGCCCGGACGGAGCGCTCGAGCGGGTAGGTGCGCCCGTCGCAGGTCACCGACGCGCGGATCGCCCCGTCGACCGCGGCGTGGAACGACACCGACGCCGCGTTCCCGGCCGGGACGGCGGTGACGGCGTCGAACGACAGATCCTGGGCGTGGGCTGCGACGAAGGTTCCGAACCACATCCGCCGGATGTATCCTCCCGGGCATGTGGCTCGCAGCGATCGCGGCGTGCGGCGGATCGATCGATCTGCCGACCCTCCCCGGCCCAGCGCCCGCCGGCCTCCGCTCGGCGACCGAGCTCGTCACCGACTGCTTCGACTACCCCGAACAGCCGTTCGACAAGCACCGCCACGCGGACGTCGGCACCCGCCTGACCGCGGGCGATCGCGCGGTCGACTTCACCCTCCGCGACGTGAAGGGGAACGCGGTCCGGCTGGCCGATCTGCTCGTCGACAAGCCGGTCCTGCTCGTGCAGGGCTCGTGGACCTGCCCCCGGTTCCAGCAGGAGCGCCCCGGGCTCGAGCAGACCGTGAAACGGTTCCGTAACGACGTGACCGTGGTCCTCGTCTACGGGATCGAGGCTCACCCGGGCGGCAACGACCCGAGCCCGTACCGCGGCAAGCCGTGGCCGGAGGCGTTCTCGGACCGCAAGCAGCCGAAGACCTACGACGAACGCCTGCGGAACGCGCGGGACATCGCGCGGGACGCGTCGATGCGGGTGGTGGTGGACGCCGTGGACGCCCCCGGCGCGAACCCCGTGTGGTGCACCTACGGGACTTGCCCGAGCTGCTCGTGGTTGATTCGCCGAGACGGCACGATCGCTGCCCAGCAAGAGTGGCACGATCAGGCGACGATCGAGGGGTCGATCGCCGCCCTGCTGGCCGAGGCGCGGTGACAGACGGCCGAGGCGCCGCTACGCTCGAACCATGGACTCCCGCGACAGCCATGTCACCGTGACGGAGAAACACGGGCGATACTCGGGCCCTCCCGACGTCGGGCCCGGTCCGGACGCCGACGTCATCGTCCACACCCGCCTGACACCCGAACCGGGGCCCCACGGGGCCCTGTCGCAGCACCTGCCGCCGTCCCCGCTGGTCCCGCAGCGGATGCGGCCGGCGATGCCCGACGCGATGCCGAACCTCCGGAGCGCGCTCCGATCGGCGTCGGAGGTCGACAAGGATCGGGTCGATCGGCCGGTCGAGCACCCCTGGATGGTGCCGCTCGCGGTCGGGATCGGCGTGTTCGCGGTGGTGCTG
>JBEBJW010000161.1:0-9440 GCA_040079715.1 Myxococcota bacterium
CGACCACCGCCGACAGGACCTGCCCGCCGCGCGGCCCGAGCACCGCGACCGCCGCCGTGTGAGCGACCTCGGGGGCCCCCGCGAGGGTCGACGGGGGCGCCGCCATCAGGATCCCGGCGTTCAGGCCGACGTACAGCACGGTGACCGCCACGGTGCCGATCCCGAGGGCCCGCGGGAGGGTCGCGTGCGGATCGCGCAGCTCGCCCGCGAGGTACGCGGCGGCGTTCCACCCCGCGTACGAGAACCCGACGTACACGAGCCCGACCGCGAACGCCGGCGACGCGACCGCGGCGGCCACCGGCGGACCCGCGCCGAGGTTCGCCACGTCGCCGAGCGCGATCCCGACCGCCAGCACCGCCGCGACCGTCGCGAGCTGGATCGCGGTGACCACGTTCAGCGCGGCCGCCCCGAGGTGGACCCGGGTGGCGTGGATCCCCGCCCCGACCGCGACCAGGCCGACCGCCAGGACCCGATCGTCGACCGGGAGCGTCGGCCAGGCGGCGCGGACGTACGCGGCGAACGCGAGGCTCGCGGCCGCGATCGGGGCGGCGAACCCGACCACGATCGAGATCACCGCCGCGACGAACCCGAGCGACGGGTGCCACACCCGGTCGATCAGCGTGTATTCGCCGCCGTTCTCCGGGATCATCGCCCCGAGCTCGGCGTAGCACAGGGCCCCGGCCAGCGCGACGACCCCGCCGACCGCCCACGCGATCAACACGGCGATCGGCGAGCCGATGTCGGCCACGAGGTACCCGGTGGTGGTGAACACCCCGGTCCCGACCATGCTCGCGGCGACGGTGAGGGTGGCGGTGACCACCCCGAGCCGACGCGGTCCGGGCGATGTCACGGTCCCTCCGAGGTTCGGGCTATCCGAGCCCGGGGATCACGGCACGGCGTGGGTCCACAGCTCGGCCCGCCCGACGGTCCGGTCGAGCGCGACCTGCCACACGACGTCGCCCTCTGGGGTGACCTCGTCGATCCGGTCGAGGTTGCCCCACGCGATCAGGGTGTTGCCGTTCGACAGCCGCTTCGCGTCGCCGAGGTAGCTGACGTACCGGCCCTCGGGCTCGGCGTACGACCAGACCTCGCGGGCGGTGTGGGCGACCGCGTCGACCGCGAGCTCCACGACCTTCGCGGCCGGCGGGCCGTCGTGGTCCCACCCGTTGTCGAACACCAGGATCCGGTCGTCCCACGCGTCCGAGAAGTGCGCGTGGGCGAACAGCACCGCGCCGTCGGTGTCGAGGTCCCCGTCGCGCCCGCCGAGCTGCCACTCCACCCGGAACGACGGGTCCAGCTTGACGATCGCGTCGAGGTACCGCGGCATCACCAGCCACCCGCCGTCGTCCGCGCGCACCAGCGAGTTCGTGTGGGTCCACTCGTTCACCCCGGGGACGTGCTCCCCGCGCGTCATGTGCGGGCAGGTCCAGAACGGGTCCACGCCGTAGTCGTGGAGGAAGTCGAACGCCACCGTCGAGCCGCCGCCCTCGTCTGCGAGCCGGATCACGTCCGACCCGACCTCGAGCGACCCATGCCCGTCGACGATCCGCTGCTCGGCCGTGTGACCGAGGGCCGCGAACCGTCCGCCGTCGAGCGGCACCAGGTCGTGGTGGAAGCTCGGGACCACCGTGTCGGACACGACGTCGCCGTCGAGGGTCTCCCGGTACACGGTGCCGTCGAGGCGCTCGTCCCCCGGGTCGTTCAGCCCGAGGACCACCGTGCCGCCGCCGCCGTCGGTCACCCGCGCCACCCGCAGCCCGGACGGGGCCGCCCGCGACCAGGCGATCCGGCCGTCGCCGCCGACGATCAGCGCGAACCCGTCGCCCGCCGGGTAGAACGCCGTGACCAGCACCCCGTGGGCCGCGACCAGCGATCGCGCCGGATCGACCGTCACCAGCCGGGAGGCGGGGAGGGGCGGCGCGCACCCGAGCAGGATCGCGGCGATCACGGCGCTCCGTATCCCGTCCCGGCCGTGCGCTGACGATGTCCGGGCCAGGCCGAGCGATCGAGCGGGGGAGTCGGGATCCGCCCGTCGGCCGGGGGCGGGGAGCGCCAGGTGGCGTCCCGTGCCTCGACCGGCGGCGGTCCCGGTCACTCGTTCCGGCGCCGGAACGCGTCCCGCTCGCGGTGCTGGCGGTGGCGCCGCTTCCACCGATCGCGCTCGGCCCGCGCGGCGCCCGCGTCGAGCTTCCGCGCTTCGAACGCGACCTCCCGCGCGAGCTTCCGCCAGGCCTCGAACCGGTCCTCGGGCAGGGCGCCCGACGCGATCGCGTCCTGGATCGCGCAGCCGGGCTCGGTCGTGTGGGCGCAGTCGCGGAACCGGCACGCCGCCGCGAGGGCCTCCACGTCGGCGAACACCGCGCCCACCCCGTCGAGCCCGATCGGGCCGACCTGGCGGAGCCCCGGGTTGTCGATCAGGCAGCCGCCGCCGGGCAGCGCCACGATCCGCCGGGCGGTGGTCGTGTGGCGGCCGCGGTCGTCGTCCGCCCGGACCGCGCCGGTGTCGAACCCGGTGCCGGCCAGCGCGTTGATCAGCGTGGTCTTGCCGACCCCGGACGAGCCGAGCAGGGCGGCGGTCCGACCGGCGGGGATCGCGGCCCGGACGGCGTCGATCCCGACCCCGGTCGGCGCGGACACCGCCAGCACGAGGTCGGCGCGGGCCCGCAGCCCGTCGACCACCGCGTCCACCTGGTCCGGCGCGAGATCGATCTTGGTGAGCACGATCGCGACGTCGACCTCGGCCTCGGCGGCGACCGCGAGGTACCGCTCGAGCCGGCGCTCGTTCAGGTCGCGGTCGAGCGCGGTCGCGATCAGCGCGAGATCGACGTTCGCGCACAGCACCTGGATCCCGCGGTCCGGGTCGCGGCGGGCGAGGACCCTCAGCCGGTCGAGCCGCCGGACGATCCACGTGGGATCGCCGGTCCGATCGAGGACCACCCAGTCGCCGACCACCACCCGGTCGCTCGGGTCGTGCAGGCGGGGGTGGAGCTGGGCGGCGACGTCGCCGTCGTCGGTCGCGACGGTGCAGTGGGCGTGGGACTCGAACACGATCCGGCCGAGGTTCGGCAGATCGTCGATCGACAGCTGAGACAGCACGGGCTGACCGAGCCCGAGGGCGCGCAAGCGGTTCACGGGGAGCTCCGGAGCGTAGTGGATTGCGGAACGGATCACGGCACCGGCTCACAGGACGAGGCCTGGAGCCCACCTCCGCTCGACGCGAACCCGAACGCTCCGCCCGACCTGCGCCAATCCCGAGGGTGCCCGGGAACCGATGCAGGGGCGGACGGTGCTACCGGATCCGCGGGGCGGACCGACCGACGGCAGCGACCGACATCGACACCTCCACTGTCTCCTCCCCGATAACCTACAGCGACCGCGGGTCCGTCAGCCGGCCGGTGATCGCGCTCGCCGCCGCCACCGCCGGCGAGACCAGGTACACCGGACCCGGCGCGCCCATCCGGCGGGCGAAGTTCCGGTTCGTCGTCGACGCCGTGATCTCGCCGTCGAGCGGGATCCCCGGGCCGTTGCCGATGCACGATCCGCAGCCCGGCTCCGTCACCACCGCGCCGAGGTTCCGGAACAGGTCGAGCAGCCCCTCGGTCTCCGCGTCGTCCGCGACCTGCGCCGACGACGGGGTGACCGTGAGCCGGACGCCGTCCGCGAGGTTCCGGCCCTTCAGGACCTCGGCCGCGGCCCGCAGATCGGCGAGGGAGCCGCCGGTGCACGACGCGATCACCACGTTGTGGATCGGGACGGTCAGGTGGTCCGACAGCGGCGCCCGGTTCCGGGAGTCGCCCGGGGTCGCGACCGTCAGCGGGACCGTCGCGAGGTCGACCACGATCGTCCGGGTGTAGGTCGCGCCGGGGTCCGGGTGGACCAGCAGGTCCGTCACGTCGATCCCGCGCCGCGCCTCGAGGAACTGCACGATCGGGGCGCACGGCTCGACCACGCCGGTCATCAGCCCGCCCTCGACCGTCATGTTGGTCAACACGGACAGCTCGTCGACCGACCACTGGGCGAGGCCCGGCCCGCCGAACTCGATGATGCAGGTGTCGGTCGGGGACGCGCGCCAGTGCTCCTCGCGGAACCACGGGTCGCCGATCAGGTGCAGGATCAGGTCCTTCGGCGACAGCCCGCCCGTCGCGGCGCCGGTGACCTCGACCCGGACGACCTTCGGCACGGTGACCGGGATCAGGCCGGTCCGGAGCGCGAACGCCATCGCGGTCGACCCCACGCCGAACGCGAACGCGTTCAACACGCCGGCGGTCGGGGTGTGCGAGTCGGTCAGCACCACCACGTCGCCGGGGAGCGCGTAGTCCTCGACCACGATCCGGTGGCACACGCCGGGCTCGAACGCGCGGCCCGGGCCGTGGAGGCGGATCCCGTTCCGCTCGCACGCCTCGACCATCTCGGCGGTGAGCTGCATCGCCGGCGCGAGCCGCGCCTTCTTCGCGAACTCCGGGACCGCGTCGTGCGAGATGAGGACGAAGTGGTCCTCGAACGACGCGACCTGCTCCGGGCGGAACATCGGCGCGTCGCCCCACTCCTCGCGGTACAGCGCCATCACCATCCCGCAGGTGTACTCGTGCATCCCGCGGAACCCGGCGCGGCACAGCACCTGGTCGCCGGGGGCCACGCTCGCGACGCCGTCCGGCTTGTCGGCGCCGACCCAGGTGCGCCGGGCGGCGATCTTCTCGGCGATGTTCATCGGGCGGGACGGTCGCTCGGTCGCGTAGGTCGGGTGGACCTCGCCGGCGAGCAGCTTCGTGCCGTACCGGGCGAGCCCGCCGGCCTCGGTGACCGCGCGGAAGAACGGGGGGAGGGCGACCAGGAACGAGGCGGTGTCGACGTCCTGGCCCGCCACCAGTCGGTCGAGGACCGTGCGGTCGGTGGTGAACGGCATCCCGGAGTACACCATGTTCTCCTGGAAGATCCGCTGGAAGCTGTCGGCCACGATCAGCTCGATCCCAGCGCCCTGGTGCGCCACGACCGCGACCTCGCGCGACGAGCCCGAGCCGTACGCGTGCCCGCCGACCACGACCTGGAACCCGCCGTCCTTCACGCCGTCCTTCGGGACGACCTCGAGGAAGTTCTCGAGGAACCACGGGCCCAGGATCTCGCCGGTGTACCCGAGGGTGCACGCGCGGCCGGAGATCATCAGGTCGGTGTTCACGCCGTAGCTGTACGGCAGGCCGTGGCCGAGCGGCAGATCGCGGCCCTCGAGCTGGGCCTTGACCGCGGCCGGGTCGTCGACCAGGTGGAGCACGCGACCGGTGAGCTTCACGGGGGACCTCCGACTGCGGTCGTTAACCGGTCGGCCCCCCGAGGTCGTGCTCGGCGCGTCTACAGGGCGAGCAGGGCGTCCGCGGCCTCGACCACCCGTGGATCCGAGTGGCGCTTCAGGTGGAGCGCCCGCTCGCGGACCGCCGCGCTCGGCCGCTCCTTCAGCAGCTGGAGCGCGGTGACGATGTGGTCGCTCGACACCTCCTGCCCGCCCCAGAACTGCCACCACGCCCGGGGCCCGCTCGGCAGCACCTCGAGGAGCGGCGTCTCCGACCAGTGGGGGTTCTTCAGCAGGACCAGGTCGAGCTCGTCGAGCTGCAGGTTCCAGTCCGGCCGGCGGAGGAACACCCGCAGCTCCTGGTCGACGTCCGGCGGGGCCGGGAACCGCACCATCCGGGCCATCCGCTCGACGAACGCCAGCTCCGGATACGCCGGGTGGTCGATCGGGCGGACCTTCGACCGGGTCCTGAACAGCGGGACCAGCTCCCGGCGGGCCCACCCGAACAGGTCCGGCTTCACGCCGCCGTCCTTGAGGATCCCCTCGAGCTCCTGCACGACCTCGGCGTGGTTCGGCCGCTGGGACTCGTCGTACCGGCACATCGCGGCGATCGCCCGGCGGACCCGCTCGGCGGCGGCGGCCGGCATCCCGGGGAGCTTCATGTTGGTCAGGTGCTTGTTCAGCGCCTCGGCGTGGTACTCGCGGTGCACCGACAGCACGACGTGTCGCCCGGTCAACATCTCGTACAGCACGATCCCGAGGCTGTAGATGTCGCACGACGGCTTGTCGTCGTACCCGTCGAGCCGCTCGGGGGCGAGGTACCCGCGGGCGCCGAGCACCATCGACAGGGTCTTCGCTTCCTTGCCCTCGAACTCGCCGCGGGCGATCCCGAAGTCCACCACCTTCAGCTCGCCGTCGATCGACATCAACATGTTCGACGGCTTGATGTCGCGGTGGATGATCCGCATCTGCTGCGTGCCGCCGTTCGGGATCCAGTGGTAGGCGGCGCCGAGCGCGAGGGTCGCCTGGCGGACCGACTCGATCGCCTCGGCCGGGGGCAGGCCTTCGCGCTTCGCCCGGAGGATCGCCTCGAGCGACAGCCCGCGGACCCACTCCATCAGCACGACCGGCCGGTTCTCGAGCTGGATCAGCCCCTCGACCGCGACGATCCCCGGGTGGCGGATGTGGGCGAGCATCGCGGCTTCGTCGTGGGTCCGGGCGATCACCCGCGGCCGGTGGAGGTGAGCCTCCTTGAGGACCTTCAGCGCCACGAGCGTGCCGCGGTCCAGGTCCCGGACGACACACACCGTGCCGAACGTGCCCGCGGCGCAGATCTCCATCAGCTGATACGCGTGCGTGCCCGTGGTGGTGCCGGGCGGCAGGTTGGCGATCGTCATGGAAGGGGCGCTCCGTGATCGTCACGTACCGGGATCACGGCGTGGAGCGCGTATCAGCGGGGTATCCGGGCCGGCGTCACTTGATGCGGTACCCGCCGATCTCGTTGTTGAAGATCCACGCGACGACCTCGCCGATCTCGAACGTCGCCGGCAGGTACGACTTGATGTTGGCGGCGGCGGAGCCCGCGTCGCGCAGCTCGGCCCGGGCGGTCAGCATCCGGCGGACCCGGCCGAGCCACCCGTCGAGGTTCGCCGGGCGCAGGTCGATCCACCCCTTGGCGGCCCACCGGTCGACGTTCGCCGGATCGTCGAGCGAGGCCTCCCGGCGGTGGCCGTCGAGCTCGGGGACGTTGATCCGCGGCCCGCGCAACAGCGTCTTGCCGTCCGGCAGCAGGATCGGGATCCCGATCGACGGCGCCATCGTCCGGACCGGGCTGTGCCGGATGTGGTCCGCGAGCCGCTCGGACAGGCTGGCGCCGGTGCGGCCCGGGCCCTCGCCGAGCACGCCCTGGAGCGTCAGGTAGCACTCCTTGAGCAGCTGGGCCTCGAACAGGAGCTTCGACAGCTCCGGCGGGCCGAGCCGGCCGAGCGCGACCGACGGCAGCCCCGACTCCGCCTCGGCCTGGACCAGGTCGTGGAGCGCTGCCTGCCGGACCAGCCCGGCCTTGTACGACGGGTCCATCACCGAGCTGTCGATCGCGGAGATCACGTCCTGGCCGGTGTTCGCGCCCCGGATCTCGTGGACCACGACCTGGGCGATCTCCTCGGGCGTGATGTATTCCATCTGCCCGAGCGCGGTGATCGCCGCGAACTCGCCGCGGGTGAACATCCCGTTCTCGCCGGTGTCGACCACCGACAGCACCAGCTTCGCGGTCTCGGTGTAGCCCTCCTGCGGCTCGGCGAGGGCGAGGGTGCCGGCCACCGGGGCCTCGCGGGGCTCGAACAGCGCGCCGTTGCCGTGCTTGTCTCGCGCCTGGAGCGTGCGGACGCCCTTGTAGCCGATCATCGCGGCCGGCTTCAGCTCCTTGACGATCGGCGCGTCGGGTGTCCGGGCGAGCAGGAACAGCAGCCCGGTGTGCCCGAACGCGGCCTCGGTCTTCGCGAGGAGCACCTTGCTCGGCTTGTCCTCGCTGTGGGTGTACGGGATGTTCAGCCCCATCCCGCCGGTCCCGGTGGTCCCGACCTTCAGGTACACCCGGACGCGGTGCTCGGTGGTCGCCCGGTGGACGAACCGCACGTGGCGGATCAGCTGGGGCACCGACTGCGACAGCAGGAACTGCTCGAGGTCCTCGGTCCCGCGCGGGTCGAACCCGGCGTCGCCGAGCCACTCCATCACCTTCGACGCGCCCTGGAACACGTCCTGGTACGACAGCCCGGTGGCGGTGTTGACGCAGTCGACGATCACCTCGGGCGCGGTCCGCGCGATCAGCCGCACGAGGTGGTTCTCGGCGTACGCCGCCTCGAAGTCCCCGTACAGCGTGGTCATCAGCCGCCGGCGGGTGGCGGGGTCCCGCATCGTGTCGACCCGCGGGGCGGTCGCGAGGTCGGACGGGACGAACAGGTTGCCCCACGCGGGCTCGAACTCGACCCCGGCGAACTCGGCCGACAGCCGATCCGACGCCTCGCGCGCCTCGGATTCGAGCAGCGACGCGACCCCGATCCGCCGCGGCTGCATCGTCGTCGCGATCCGACGGCAGACCTGCAGGCCGACGAGCCCTGCGCCGCCGAGGACGAGGTAATCCCGGAACATCGACCGCCCCCACGCTAGGTCCGCGAGCCTAACCGGTCACGGGACGGGGAGGGCCACGAACTGCTGGGCGTCGTCGCGCAACACGAGGAGGAACGCCGAGGAGGTCGCCTTGGTCAGCAGCTTCTCCACGTCCGCCGGCGACGCGACCGGGCGGCGGTTCACCTCGACGATCACGTCCCCGGGCTCGAGCTTGCCGTCGGCCGGGGAGCCGTCGGTCACCCGGTCGACCACCACCCCCGACGCGACGCCGTGGCGCCGGGCGATCTCGGCGGGCAGCGGCGACAGCGACAGCCCGAGCGATCCCGCGATCCCGGGCGGCGCGACCGCGGGCGGTGGTGCGTCCTCGCCCGGACGCTCGGTCAGGGTGACCTTCACGTCCTGCAGCCGGCTGTCGCGCTCGATCTTCAGCACGATCCGCTCGCCCGGGTGCCGGTTCCCGATGGTCGAGATCAGGTCGACGTCGCTGTCGATCGCCTGGCCGTCGACCTCGAGCACCACGTCGCCGGTCTTGAGCCCCGACCGCGACGCCGGCGTGTCGTCGAACACGCTGGTCACGAGGGCGCCCTTCGCCGCGTCGATCCCGAGCGACCTCCGCAGCTCGTCGTTCAGCGTCTGCGGCTGGATCCCGAGGAACCCGCGGGCCACCCGGCCGGAGGTCCGCAGGTCGTCGAGGATCGAGGTCACCAGGTTCGACGGGATCGCGAACCCGACGGTGTTCGCGCCGGCGATGATCGCGGTCGACATCCCGACCACCCGGCCGTCGAGCGCGAACAGCGGACCACCCGAGTTGCCCTGGTTGATCGCCGCGTCAGTCTGGATGAACGCCTCGCGGCCGAACACATCGTGGCCGAGCACCCGGCCCTTGCCGCTGACGATCCCCGCGGTGACGGTGGTGCCGAGCCCGAGCCCGTTGCCCATCGCGACCACCCAGTCGCCGACCTCGAGCCCATCGGAGTCGCCGAGCGGCACCGCGGCGTAGGACCGCCCCGGCGCCGCCTGGAGCAGGGCCACG
>JBEBJW010000162.1:0-9436 GCA_040079715.1 Myxococcota bacterium
GGGGCGACACGACCGAGCCGGTCTCGTACCCGGCGTCGACCCGGATCCCGTCCCCGGCGGGGACGTCGAGCCGGTGGAGGGTCCCCGTGCCCGGCAGGTAGCCGCGCAGCGGGTCCTCGGCGTAGACCCGGACCTCGATCGCGTGTCCGTCGAGCTTCACCTGGTCCTGGGTCAACGGGAGGGGCTCGCCCTCGGCCACCCGGAGCTGGAGCGCGACCAGATCGAGCCCGGTGACGCACTCGGTGACCGGGTGCTCGACCTGGAGCCGGGTGTTCATCTCGAGGAAGTAGAACCGGCGGTCCGCGTCGACGATGAACTCGACCGTGCCGGCGCCGACGTACCCGACCGCCCGGGCGACGGTGACCGCCGCCTCGCCCATCGCGCGGCGCATCGCCGGATCGAGGCCCGGCGACGGCGCCTCCTCGACCACCTTCTGGTGCCGGCGCTGGATCGAGCACTCCCGCTCGCCGAGCCACAGCACCGCGCCGTGCTGGTCGCCGAACACCTGGATCTCGACGTGGCGCGGGCGCGACACGTACCGCTCGACCAGCACCGCCCCGTCGCCGAACGCCGACAGCGCCTCGCGGCGGGCGGCGGCCAGGGCGTCCGGCAGGTCCGCCTCGGCGTCGACCCGGCGCATCCCGCGGCCCCCGCCACCCGCGACCGCCTTGATCAGCACCGGGAACCCGATCGTCCGGGCAGCGGCCCGCAGCGCGTCCACGTCGTCGGCGCCGTCGTGGCCGGGCACCACCGGCACCCCGTGGGCCACCGCGACCGCCCGGGCCTTCGCCTTGTCGCCCATCGCGCGGATCGCGGACGGCGGCGGGCCGATCCACCGGAGCCCGGCCGCCTCGACCGCCTCGGCGAACGCCGCGTTCTCGGACAGGAACCCGTACCCCGGGTGGACCGCGTCGGCCCCGGCCCGGCGAGCGGCGTCGAGCAGGCGGGCCGGGTCGAGGTAGGTCGCGCCGACGTCGCTCGGGCCGTCCCACTCGACCACCCGGTCGGCGGCGCGGGTGAACGGCAGCGCGCGGTCGGCGGCCGAGCACGCGACCGCGGTGCGGTACCCGAGGGAGCGGGCGGTCCGGATCACCCGGTGGGCGATCTCGGCCCGGTTCGCGACGAAGATGGTTCGCATCCGCGCTCGCTATCGGCCGGGATCTCCGGTGTCGACCCCGGTCACGGGCGGACGATCTTCCGCACCATCTGGCCGGTGAAGTCGTGGGGCTCGAGGTACACGAGGCGCACGCCCGGGTTCTCGAGCCCGACCGCGACGTGGCGGACGTTGTCGATCCCGCGCCCGTCGGCCACCGCCCGGACCGGCCGCCACCCGACCTCCAGCACCTCGACCTCCGCCCGGGCGGTCCACGGCAGCCCGAGCGACGGCAGCCGCGGCTGGTGCGGGCAGATCGGCGTGACCTGCAGGATCGGCAGCAGCGGGTGGAGCGGCTCGCCGCCGGCCGAGTACGCGTACGCCGTGCTCCCGAGCGCCGTCGCGAAGATCAGCCCGTCCGCGACGAGCGGATCGACCACCACGTGCCCGTCGATCGACAGCCGGACCCGCGCCGCCTGGCCGCTCATCCGCTCGAGGTACACGTCGTTGACCGCGCGCTCCTCGACCACCGTGCCGTCGACCAGGGTGACCTGGGCCACCACCAGCGGGAAGTCGTACACCCGGAACCGGTGGTTCGCGAGCTTCTCGACCACCGCGTCGAGGTCCTCGGCGTCGTTGAGCAGGAACCCGAGGTTCCCGGCGTTCAACCCGAGCCACGACGCGCGCATCGCGCCGTGGCTCTGGACGGTCCGGAGCATGAACCCGTCGCCGCCGATCACGATCGCCACGCCCTCCGGCGGGACCCAGTCCGCGCCGAGCCGCGCCCGCAGCGCGCCGACCAACCGGACGGCCTTCGGGTTCTTCTCGTCGTGCAGGATCACCAAGCGCCTCGTTCGAGCGGGGTTCGCGCGTCAGTCGTCGAGCTTCGCGAGCGCGGCGAGGATCCGGCCGCCGACCAGCGCGTCGACCGGGTCGGCCGGGCTCGACACCCGGTACGACATCAGCCAGGTGCCGGTCGGGACCGGGACCGCCCACAGGTCGACCGCGTCGCGCGGCCAGTGGCCGGGGATCAGCAGCCGGTACCGGATCCCGGCCCGCCCGTCGATCCACGCGGTGGCCCGGTCGACCACGAAGCAGCCGCACCCGGCGACGAGGCCGTCCCGGAACGGGTCCGAGAACGGGTCCATCCCCTGCTCGAGCCACACGTCGACCTCGCCGCCGAGCGCGTCGACCCGGGCCCCGCCGCCGGGCCGCTCATCCGGCTGGGTCGGCAGGGCGAGCGTGCCGCCGGGCACCTGGCGCGGGAGCCACCCGGGGAGCGGGACCTCGACCGGCGGGATCGCCCCGACCACCGCCTTGTCCGGCGCGCCGGTCGGGCCGAACGTGACGGTGACGAGCGGGAACCCGTCCGCGTCGAGCAGGTGGTCCTCCGCGACCCGGGCGCCGGCGAGCTTCTGGTATCGGACGATCGTGCCGTTCGGCAGCTCCCACGCGACGAACTCACCGTCGCGCCGCCGCCGGAGCTTCCCGGTGGCCTGACCGTCCTCGAGCTCGATCTTCCCGTACAGGCGCTGCTCGGGGACCGCGGGCGGCGCGAGCGGCAACCCGCCGCCGTCGTCGTCCGGCCCGGCCCACGCGGAGGCGATCCAAACCAGGGAGCTCATGGTGGCGGAGCGTACCCTGTGTCGGCCGCCGCCACGAGCCCCCCGCTCGACCGCCGCCGACGGTCGGCGACCGCCCGGTGCACGAGCTCGTGGTACGCGGCCGGCAACACGGCGAGGGCGAGCGCCGGCGGGTACCACCGGTATCGGAACACGAGGCCCTGCTCGTCGGGCGAGCCCCGCGCGGGGTGGTCCCACCCCTCCGGCGCGTCGGGACCCTCGAGCGGCACCGGCGCGTCGGCGACGAACCCGATCCACCGGTGCAGGGCGCTGCCCGCCGGTTGGATCCACCCCCCGAGCGGCCGAGCGGCGCCGACCGCGACCCCGGACTCCTCGTCGAGCTCGCGCAGGGCGCCGCGGAGCGGATCCTCCCCCGGCTCGAGCGTCCCCTTCGGGAGCTGGATCCCGGCGACCGGGTGGTGGAACAGCGCGATCCCGCCGTCCGACCGGACCAGCACCGCCGCGACCTTCGTGGCCTCGACCGGCGCGCACCACCGGACCATCGTGAGGTCGTCGCACCACCCCTCCGGCCGGAGGAGGAACCGCGTCCGGACCGACTCGAGCGCGAACCCGACCGACCGGTACAGCCCGATCGCCCGGTCGTTGTCGCCCACGACGTACAGCTGGAGCCGCTCGATCCCGGCGCCGTCGGCGAACGCGTTCGCGGCCTCGACCAGCGCCCGCCCGACCCCGCGGCCCTGGTGGAGCGGGTCGACCTGGACCGCGACCAGCCCGACGTGCCGGGTGTACGACGCGCCCAGCCGCTGGACCGTGGACTGGCCGGCGACCGCGCCGTCGACCTCGGCGACGAACATCGCGACGTCCGGGGCGGCGAACCTGCGGATCTGGTCGCGCGTCGGCTCGACCCCGGTGAACTCGCCCGGCGCGCGGACGACCCCGCGCTGGTCGGCCACCACCCGGGCGTCGATCGCGGACAGGGCCTCGGCGTCCGCTTCCATGGCGCGGCGGACCGCGATCGGAGACCTCATGGTCGGAGACGTCACGGGTCGTCCCGGATCGTGAACGTGGCGTCGACCGCGACCTCGACCCCGCGGAGGTCGCTGACCGACGCGTGGACCTCGGTGACCTTGCCGTCGAGGAACTCGGGCGTCGCGTCGTAGATCAGCCGGGTGCCGTACGACACGAGGCCGCCGGCGGCTTCGTCGCACACGAACTCGAGCCACGGCGCGGTCTCGGCGTAGGTCTGGCCGTCGATCACGCCGGACAGCGCGCCGGTGACGAGGTCTCCGCCCGCGGGATCCCCGGTGTCGAGGCCCGTCGCCAACAGCCCGATCTCGAGGTGGAACCCGCCCTGCGGCCCGTGGACCAGCGGGAACGTACCGTCGCCGATCGGGGTGAACCCGCCGACCCCGAGCCCGATCTCGAGCGTGGGCCCGTCGCCCTTCGATGGGCTCGGAGCGCACGGGTCGCCCGCACCGTCGCACGCCAGCACCGCGAGGAGCCACATGCTCCGCGCGTAACTGCCTGGCGGCGGCCGCGCCCGTGCGGTACCGGGACCGGGGAGGACCGATGGAACCCGCGTCGATGGGACCTGCGCCAATGGGACCTGCAGTCGTGACCTGCGCGCTGACGGGCGTGCTGACCGACCCGGCCCAGCACGGGGTGCCGGTCACCCCGGCCCAGATGGCCGCCGAGGCGAAGGCGGCGTGGGACGCGGGTGCCACGGTGGTCCACCTCCACTACCGGCGGCAGGAGCCCGGAATGGGGCGGCTGCCGTCGTGGGATCCCGACGTCGCCGCGGCGATCGTCGACGCGATCCGCGCGGCCTGCCCGGGGCTGCTGATCAACAGCTCGACCGGGGTCGTCGGGCCGGACACGTCGGGGCCGTTCGCGGTGCTCGACCGGGTGAAGCCCGAGATCGCCGCCCTGAACGCCGGGTCGCTCAACTATCTGAAGGCCCGGACCGACGGGCGGTGGGCCTGGCCGCCGCTGCTGTTCGACAACCCGGTCGAGAAGATCGAGGCGTTCGTCCGGAAGATGGGCGCGCTCGGGATCGTGCCGGAGTGCGAGTGCTTCGACACCGGGATCGTGCGGTCGCTGAAGCTGTTCGAGCAGGTCGGGCTGCTGCGGCAGCCGTACCACGTGTCGTTCGTGATGGGGGTCGAGTCGGGGATGCCGGCGGATCCGCGGTGGTTGCCGCTGTTGGTCGAGCAGCTCCCGGCGGGCGCCCACTGGCAGACGATCGGGATCGGTCGCCAGGAGGTGTGGGCGCTGCACCAGCGGGCGGCGGAGCTCGGCGGCGACGTGCGCACCGGCCTCGAGGACACGTTCTACCTGCCGGACGGGTCGAAGGCGACGTCGAACGGGGCGCTGGTCGAGGCGCTGGTGAAGCTGGTCCGGGCGGCGGGGCGCGAGCCGGCGACCGCGGCCGAGGCCCGGGCGGCGTTCGGGATCGCCTGAGGACGACGCGGAGGGCCGATGCGCAGGACCGTCGAGCTGTCGGACGCTGAGCGGGACCTCGACGCGCTGGTCGACGCGGCCGCCGCGGGCGAGGAGATCCTCCTGACCCGCGCCGGAACGCCGATGGCGCGAATCATGCCGTTGGAGTCCACCACGCCACGGGTGAAAGGCGTGTGGCGCGGACGCGGCCGGCTGGGCGACGACGTCGATGCGCCGCTGCCGGACGCGCTGCTCGACGCGTTCGAGGGTCGCGGTGACGGACCGCTCGCGGCTCGACCCGGCCCTGACGGCCGTTCGAATCCGCGGAGGCGCTGAACCGTTCCACCACCCTGGGATCCAATCCATCGATTCGAAAGGTTCTCCCCTCCCTCGGGGCCCTCGGGATCTGGGATCGCTTCGCGGCGTTCTACCTGCCTGCTGTCGCTGCAGCCGATTCGCCTGGTTCTCCCCTCTCCCTCGGGGAGAGGGGTGGGGGTGAGGGCGCCTGCTCGTGCAGATCCGAGGATGAACCTCCCGTACGGGAGGTAGGCGCCGATCAGCCCCCTCACCCCGGCCCTCTCGCCCGATGCGGGGGCGAGGGGGGAAGCAGCCGAGGATTGCCGTGCTTCGACGCGGGTCGACCATGATCCGCATCCTCCAGTACGGAGCCGATCGGCCCCTCACCCCGGCCCTCTCGGAGCGGGCGCCGCCGGAACGCCGTTGAAGCCGATCCCGAACGCCGCTGGTCTACCGGTCGCTGTCGAGGCGCCCGGCCAGCGAGCCCGCCGCCCGCTCGTCCGGGTCCACCACCGCGTCGGCGTCGAAGTCGTGGAACACGTGGGTCCCCGAGCGCAGCGTGGCGACCAGCCCCTCGTGCGCGGCGTCGGTCGGGTCGACGTGGACCTCGCCCCCGACCTCCAGCGCCTCCGGATCGAACCACCCGGCCGCCCCGAGCTCGAGCACCACCACGTCGCCGTCCGCCACCCACGGCGAGAACGTCCGCATCGGCGTCCGCCCTGGCTCGAGGTCCAGCCGGAACGGGGTCTCCGACGGGCCCCAGGTGCCCTGGTACACGATCGGCGCCCCGAACGTCAGCACCACCGAGCACACGTCGCCGGGCGGGAACGGGAACGACCCCGACTCGCGCAGGCTCACCGGGTGCCCGATCGGGCTGACCCCGGTGGTACCGTCGCACCGCTCGACCGACACCTCGGCGACCTCGCCGGTGCCCACGTCGAACGTGACGCCGGGGCACGGGGCGGTGGTGAACCGGACGGAGCCCCACGCGCCGAGGTCCGTCGAGCCGCTGTCGCCCGCGCCGTCCGACCCGGACGCGCAGCCGGGCCCGGTCCCCACGACCAGCCCGACGACCATCACCGGCCTCCACATCGCGCGCCTCCGTCCCTCCACACCCGGCGCGAGTCTACCGCACCGGCGCGCCACCCGCGCCCGACACCGTCCCACCCGCCGCCGGACCGACCGGCAGCGGGAGCTCGGCGAGCGCGTACGCCATCACCGCCATCGCTGCGACGTTCTGCGCGAGCACCGTCGGGTCGATCTTGTCGAACGTGTCGGCCTCGGTGTGGTGGATCGGCCAGTAGCCGGTGGTGTCCTGCGACAGCCCGAGGGTCGGCACCCCGTGCGACCCGAGGGGGCCGATGTCCGAGCCGCCGTGCCCGACGGTCAACGCCGACGCGCCGATCGGCGCCAGGAGATCCGCGACCGGCGCGAGCGCGTCGATCAGCGGCTCGACCAGCGCCGGGGTCTCGTCCTCGTCGAGCGACATCCGGAACCCGAGCGGCCGCCCAGCGCCGGTGTCCGCCTCGATCGCGGCCACGTGCAGCTCGGACGGCGTCAGCGGGTGGGCCTCCGCGTACGCGACCCCGCCGGCGAGCCCGTTCTCCTCGTTGGTGTACAGCACGACCCGCACGGTGCGCCGCGGGGCGACCGGCAGGCCGCGGATCAGGTCCGCCGCCCCCATCGCGATCGCGCAGCCCGCGCCGTCGTCCTGCGCGCCCTGGCCCACGTCCCACGAGTCGAGGTGGCACGCGAGGACCACGACCTCCTGCGGGCGCTCGCGGCCGCGGACCTCGCCCACCACGTTCGCCGACGGCGCGTCCGGGAGCTGGTGGGCCCCGAGGGTCAGGCGGACCTTCACCGGCTGGCCGCGGTCGATCATCCGCCGGATCTGGGTCGCCGCCTCGATCGTCACCGCGGCGGACGGGATCGGCGTCACGTCGTCGGCGGTCCGGGTCATCCCGGTGTGGGGCGTGTCGAGCGACGTCGGCGACACCGACCGGACCAGCGCCGCGACCGCTCCGAGCCGGGCCGCCGCGTTCGGGCCCCCGCCGCGGTACGCGACCGTCTCGCCGTAATCGGTGAATGGGACGTCGAACAGCACGATCTTGCCCGCGACCTCGGCCTTGCGCGCCTCGAGCTCGTCGAAGCTCCCGACGACGATCACCTCGGCCTCGACGCCGCCGGGGGGCGTGCCGACGGTGCCGCCGAGCGCCAGCACCCGGAGCGGCCGCGCGACCGGCGCGGTCAGCGCGGCGGACGTCTCGCCCCGGACCCACACCGGGACCATCACCGGCTCCTGCCGGACGTTCACCAGGCCGTCTTCGGTCATCCGCGCCGCGCCCCACGCGATCGCGGCGTTCAGCTCGGGCGACCCGGACAGCCGGTGCCCGATGTCGTCGCACAGCGTCCCGAGCTCGGTGTACGGCTCGTCCGACAGCAGGGCCCGGCCGACCAGCGTGGCCGCGACCTGTTCGAGCGGCGGCGGCGGGGGCACCGGCTTCTTGGCGACGGCGACCAGCGGGACCCAGGCGAGCAGCATCGAACCCCCCGGGCCCGGTTATCGCCGCCGCCGCAGCGCGGCCCGGGATCCACGGTAAGCTCCCGAGCGAGCGTCCTCGGTCCCCCCCGATCCCCAGGTAGCTCGCATGAATCGGTCTGCGCTGGACACGCTGGTGCTCGGCCCGTCGACCCGCGAGGCGGGGGGCCACGAGCTGCCCCTCGCCGCCCCCGACCGGTACGAGGACCTCGGTCTGATCGCGGTCGGCGGGATGGGCGAGGTCCGGCGGGTCCGCGACCGCCTGCTCGGCCGCCAGTTGGTCCAGAAGATCCTCCGGTCGGATCTGGCCGACGCCGACCGCCTGATCGCCCGGTTCGTCCGCGAGGCCCGCCTGACCGCGACCCTCCAGCACCCGAGCGTGGTCGCGGTCCACGATCTCGGCCGGCTCGCCGACGGGCGGGTGTTCTTCACGATGCGCGAGGTCGCCGGCGACACGCTGACCCGGCGGATCCGCGAGCTGCACCGGGCGTCGCGCGGCGGGCAGTGGGGCACCCTGCCGGACGGGTTCACGTTCCGCCGGTTGGTCGAGGTGATCCACCAGGTGTGCCGGACGGTCGCGTTCGCCCACGATCGCGGGATCGTCCACGGCGACCTGAAGCCGGACAACGTGATGATCGGCGCGTACGGCGAGGTCCACGTGCTCGACTGGGGGCTCGCGACGATCCCGGACCTCGAGCCGGGCGCCACCGGCGTGGCCGGGACCCCGGCGTACATGGCGCCCGAGCAGGCGTTCGCGGTCCCGCGGTCCGCCGCGACCGACGTGTACGCGCTCGGCGCCACCCTGTACGACGTGCTGGCGGACCACCCGCCGTACGTCGACCCGAACCCGCACGACGTGCTGCGGCGCCTCCGCCAGGGGGACCGCCCCGAGCCGCTCCCGCGGGTCGCCGACGGGGCGCAGTTCGCGGAGAGCCGCCGGTTCCAGGCGCGCGATTCGAGCGACGACGGCCCGCCGATCCCCGGCCCGCTCGCCGCCGCGGCCCGCAAGGCCCTGTCCCGCGACCCCGCCGACCGGCAGCCGTCCGCCGCCGCCATCGCCGACGACGTCGCGGCCTGGCTCGACGGGCTTCGCCGGGCCGACGACGCGCGTCGAACCGTCGCCGTGACCGTGGCTCAGGTCGACGGGATCGAGGAGCTGCGGAGCCGGGCGGCCGACCTCCGGGCCCGGGCCGCGCGGCGGCTCGCGGCGATCCCGCGATCGGCGTCGGACCTCGACAAGCGGCTCGCCTGGAGCCTCGAGGACGAGGCGGAGGCGCTGGAGCGCGAGTCCGACCAGCGCGAGGTCGACGTCGAGGGGGCGCTGCGCGGGGTGCTGGCGGTCGCACCCGGACTGCCGGAGGCCCACGCGGCGCTCGCCGACCGGCTCGAGGCGCTCCACGCCGCGGCCGAGGCGGCGGGTGACACCCGGACCGCCCTCCGGCTCGAGAGCCGCCTGCGGGCCCACGTGCTGGCCCTCCCGCGGGC
>JBEBJW010000163.1:0-9402 GCA_040079715.1 Myxococcota bacterium
TCCCGGCGATCGCGCTGGTCGACTGGAACATGCCGGTGATGAACGGCCTCGAGTTGATCCGGGCGATCCGAGCGATCCGCCGGTACGACGAGATGCCGCTGCTGATGGTCACCACCGAGACCGAGACGACCCAGATCGCCCGCGCCCTCGCGGCGGGCGCCGACGAGTACGCGATGAAGCCGTTCACCCGCGAGGCCCTCGCGTCGAAGCTCGCGCTCCTCGGCGTGAGCGCCGGCGCGCGGCTCCACGAAAGAAGCTCGTGACCGCGGTGCGGGTGATGGTCGTGGACGACTCGTCGGCGATCCGCCGGCTGGTGTCGACGGCGCTCGCGACCGATCCGGGGATCCAGGTGATCGGGACGGCGTCGAACGGGCGGGCGGCGCTCGACCAGCTCGACGCGCTGAACCCGGACCTCGTGACGCTCGACATCGAGATGCCCGAGCTCGACGGGCTGGCGACCCTGACCGAGCTCCGACGTCGTCGGCCGCGGCTGCCGGTGATCATGGTGTCGTCGCTGACCCGGAAGGGGGCGATCGAGACGCTCGAGGCGCTCGGGCGCGGCGCGTCGGACTACGTCGCGAAGCCGGACGGCCCGGAGGCGGCCCGGCGGTTCGCTGAGGTGCTGTGCCCCCGGGTCCGCGCGCTGTGCGGTCCGCGGCTCGCGCCCACCGCCACCCCGCGTCCGCCGGCTCGGCTGGCGCCGCTGGCCGGGATCGACCGGGTCCGCCTGCTGGTGATCGGCGCGTCGACCGGCGGCCCCGACGCGATCGCGCAGGTGCTCCGCGGGCTCGGGCCGTCGCCGGTCCCGGTCGCGATCGTCCAGCACATGCCGCCGGTGTTCACCGCGATGTTCGCCGAGCGGCTGTCGGCGAACCTCCGGACGCGGGTGACCGAGGCGACCGACGGCGCGCCGCTGCCGCCCGGGGCGATCGTCGTGGCCCCCGGCGACCACCACCTCGCGGTCGAGGCGCGGGACGGCGGGTTCGTGGCCCGGGTGACCCGCGGACCGCACGTGAACTCGTGCCGGCCGGCGGTCGACGTGTTGTTCGCCTCCGCCGCCGAGGTGGCGCGGGGCGGGGCGGTCGGGGTGATCCTGACCGGCCTCGGGCGCGACGGGTGCGCGGGCGCGCAGCGGCTGGTGGACCTCGGAGGGACGATGATCGCGCAGGACGAAGCCAGCAGCGTGGTGTGGGGGATGCCGGGGGCGGTGGTCCGCGCGGGGCTCGCCCACCGGATCGTGCCGCTGTCGGAGGTCGCCTCGACGGTGCTCGCCCGCTTCGCGTCCACCGCGGCCCCAGCGCCGCTCCGGAGGGTCCGGTGACCGTCGCCGCCACCGACTTCGCGGTGATCCGCGATCTGGTCGAGGCCCGCAGCGGGATCGTGCTCGAGGCGGGCAAGGAGTACCTCGCCGAGGCCCGACTGACCCCGATCGTCGACCGCCACCACCTCGGCACGCTCGGCGAGCTGGTCCGCCGGCTGCACGGTCCGGCCGCCGATCGGCTGCTCCAGCGCCAGGTCGTCGACGCGCTGACCACCAACGAGACGAGCTTCTTCCGGGACGTGGTGCCGTTCCAGGTGCTGAAGACCGTGGTGTTCCCGGCGATCGGGGCCCGTCCGGCCGCCGACCGCCGGCTGCGGCTGTGGTCCGCCGCGTGCTCGTCCGGTCAGGAGGCGTACAGCGTCGCGATGATGCTGAAGGACGAGTTCCCGTCGCTGTTCGGCGACGCCCGGATCGTCGGGACCGACATCAACGAGGCGATGACCACCAAGGCCCGGTCCGGCCGGTACAGCCAGCTCGAGGTGAACCGCGGGCTGCCCGCCCCGGCGCTGCTCAAGCACTTCCAGCGGGTCGGGACCGAGTGGGAGGTCGCGTCCGCGCTGCGGGGGATCACCGAGTTCCAGACGATGAACCTGCTCGAGCGGTGGCCGTACTTCGCCCCGTTCGACGTGGTGCTCCTCCGCAACGTGCTGATCTACTTCTCCCCGGCGACCAAGGGCCGGCTGCTCGAGCGGATCAAGGCGGCGATCCGGCCGGGTGGGTGGCTGATGCTCGGCGCGTCGGAGGCGGGATCGGTCCCGTCGGCGCTGTTCGACCGCGAGCAGCACGGCCCGGTGACCCTGTTCCGTCCGCGTCCGTAGGAGGTTCGGTGACCGACGAGATGCTGCAGGAGCTGATCGGTGTGGTGTGGGAGACGGTGATCGACGGCCCGCCGGGGGGCGAGCCCGCGGGTGCAGGGTGGCTCGGGTCGGTCGCGATCGACGGCGCGTGGGACGGCCGGGTCGAGGTCTGGCTGTCCGACGCCGACGCCCGCCGGGTCGCGACCGCGATGTTCGGGGAGGAGCCGATCGGGGAGCCGGAGCTGGTCGACGCGATCGGCGAGCTCGCGAACATCACCGGTGGCAACGTCAAGGCGCTGCTGCCGGAGCCGTGCGGCCTCGGGCTGCCCGCGGTCCGCGCCGCGGCCCGTCCGGCGCCGTGGGGCGGGGTCGATCGACCGTACGCCGCCCGGGTCGTCGCCGCTCCGCCCAATCACAAATTCTCCTAAAGACGAAGGTTGTCCCACCGACGGTTCGGTAGAGGATGACCATGGACCAACCCTCGTTGTCGGAGATCTTCGGGATCGACGAAGCGAACCTCGCCCGCCGGCGCGAGTTCGTCGGCCTCGACGCCCACGACCAGGCGCTGCTCGAGTCGCTGATCCCGTGGGCCGAGCGGGTGGCGCCGCGGATCGCCGAGCAGTTCTACGACCACCAGTTCTCGTTCTCGCGGACGCGGGTGTTCTTCGAACGGCACGCGGCGAAGCGCGGGATGACCCTCGGCCAGCTCCGCCGACACCTCGAGTCGGCCCAGGCGGACTACCTGATCGAGGTGTTCACCGGGGCCCGCGACGGGTGGGACGTCGCGTACTTCGAGCGGCGGCTGAAGGTCGGCGCGGTCCACGACCGGATCGACCTGCCGTACAAGTGGTACGTCGGCTCCTACCCGACGTACACCCGGCTGCTGAACGCGCAGCTCCGACGGTCGTACTTCTGGCGGCCGGGGTTCGCGGCGCGGGCGGGCGAGTCGATCGGCAAGGTGTTCAACCTCGACCAGCAGGCGATCGGGGACGCGTTCCTGCTGTCGACGTTCCGGTCGATGAACTTCGATCTGTCGACGGTGGCCTGCGAGCCGGGCGCGGACCGGACCGAGCACATCGGCGAGGCGAAGCGGGCCGTGGCCGAGATGACCGGGGCGCTCGGCGAGCACGCGACGTCGATGGCGCGGGCGGCGGTCGATCTGCAGGGTGTCTCGCTCGGGATGGCGTCGAGCTCGGACGAGACGCTGACCAAGTCGCAGTCGCTGGCGGCGGCGGCGGTGCAGATGGAGGCGGCGATCGCCGAGATCGCGCGGAGCGCAGCGCGGGCGGCGACCGTGGCGTCCGCCGGGGCCGAAGAGGCCGCGCAGGTCCGGACCGCGATCACCGCGCTGTCACAAGCGAGCGTCGAGATCGGCGAGGTGGTGAAGGTGATCACCACGATCGCGTCCCGGACGAACCTGTTGTCGCTGAACGCGTCGATCGAGGCGGTCCGGGCTGGCGAGTCCGGCAAGGGGTTCCAGGTGGTCGCGAAGGAGGTCAAGGAGCTGGCAGCGAAGACGGCGTCGAGCACCGTCGACATCGGCCAGCGGATCGCGGCGATCCAGTCGCGGATCGACGGGATGCAGCGGTCGGTCGAGGCGATCGCGGGGACGGTCGGCCAGATCAACGAGCTCCAGCAGACGATCGCCGGGGCGGTCGAGGAGCAGACCAACACCACCCGCGAGATCGCGATGAACATCTCGGATCTGGCGGGGGCGGCGTCGCGGAGCGCAGAGCAGATCGGACAGACCAACACCTCAGCGTCGGAGCTGGCCCGGCGGGCGTCGGAGCTCGGTCAGCTCACGTCACGGTTCCACTGACCGCTACCTGGTCGGCTGGTCGCACACGTCGACGAGCCCCACCCCCGGCTTGACCACCAGATCCACCGCGTCCTCGGCGGCGAGCCCCTGACCGAGCGGCTCGTCGACCGTCATCGTCAGGTGGACCACGGTGCCGATCACGTCGCACGCGGCGTCGAGCGACGTCGCGATCCCGATCCGCTGGCGCTCGTTCCACGGCGGACAGCCCGGCGCCAGGCCGTCGATCGGCCGCTCCTGCCGCCCGAGGCGCGCGTCGTCCTGCCAGACCTCGAACGTCACCACCCGCACCGGGTCCGCGGACGTCACCACGAACGGCACCTCGATCCCCCAGACCGCGCCGCCGAACGACGTGAGCAGCACCTCGTCGCCGGGATCGAACGGCCGCGTCCCGCCGAGCACGGCGGTGGTCTGCGCGTCGCACGGGTCGGTCGCGGTCGACCACACCGCGGTGCCGCCGCGGCCGTCCTCGGCGACCACGAACAGGTCCCCGGTCCGGGCCCGGAGCGGCTCCTGCCACTGCACCGTCAGGTCGGTGTCGCTCGCCTGCCAGGTCACCCCGCCGGCGGTCACGAACGACCGGGCGGTGGTCAACGGGTCGCCGTCCGGATCCACGAAGTCGAGGAACGTCACCCGGTCGGACGCGTCGTGGACCAGGGGGGTCAACGTCGGGTTGTGGTTCTGGCCGTCCCGGACGGTGGTCGGGGTGCCGTACCCGTAGTCGACGTAGTCGGTGCCGCCGGGGTCGTCGCCGAGGTACACCGGCACCAGCTTCGCCGCCAGGCTGACCTGCCCGTCCGGCAGATCGCCGATCCAGGTCGTCGGGTCACCGAGCATCGCGGTCACCTCCATCCACGCCTCGGACCCGGACACCGGGTCCGCCGCCACCCGGTCGATCACGTCGCACACGCCCGGCACGCAGGCGAGGGTCCACACGAGCAGTTTGCCGCGGTACTCCTCCGGCAGGTCGAGGTTCTGGTCGGCCAGCCCGGCGAACCACGCCCACGGCGTGTCGGTGGTGAACGTCGGCGCCGCCCGACCGGTCCGGGTCCACAGCGACAGCGGCAGCCCGGTGCTCCCCGGCGGGAACACCTCGGCGCACCGGCCGTCGACCGGGGTGCAGACCCACACCAGCACGTCCGCCCCGGCCCCGATCCCGTCCGCGACCCACGACGTGAGCCGGAGCCCCTCGAGCGGCGCCGGCTCGGCCGGCTCGTTCTGGATCGCCACGACCTGCAGGCCGAGGATCGTGTTCGGCGTGGGGCGGATCCCGTCGCACCCCGCGAGGGCCCAGGCGATCACCATGTGGCCTTGACTCCGATCACCGGCAGCACCGGCAGCCCGGTCACCGGCACCAGCTGGGAGAAGTCCTCGCTCCACGAGGGGATCTCCACGTTGGCGTGGTTGGTGGCGTTCTGGACCTCGGTGTACAGCGACAGCGCCCACGACCGGAACCGCCAGTCCCGGTCGATCCGAAGGTCGAGGGCGTAGAACGCCGGCACCCGGTCCGAGTACGGCTCGCCGTACAGCGGGACCCACGTCTGGAGATCGGTCGCGTACACCGCCGTCTCGATCGGGGTCACCGCCGGACCGGACGCGTACCGGAACCGGGCCCCGAACCGCCACCGGCCGACCGCCTGGCTGCCGATCAGGGTCAGGTTCACCGGCTGATCCGCGTCGGACGGGCGGACGGCCTCGGACGGCAGGTCCTGCCGGGTCGCCCGGGCCAGCGACAGCGACGCCCACAGGATCCGCGTCTCGGTGGTCCAGGTGCTGTGCAGCTCGACCCCGTACGCCTCGCCGACCCCGGCGTTGGTGAACGGGATGAAGTTGTCCCCCGGGACCAGCGCGGTCCGGTCGAACCGGAACAGGTCGTCCCGGCCGACGATCAGGTCCCACAGGGTGTTGTAGTACACGGTCACGCCGACCTTGGCGTCCGGGCCGATCCCCTGCTCGACCCCGAGCGAGACCTGGCGCGACCGCTCGAACCCGAGCGACGGCCCCTCGTCCGCCAGCAGCTCGCGCATCGCCGGCGGCTGGCTGAACCACCCGACCCCGCCGAGCACCGTGGTGGTCCCGAGGTCCGCCACCACCCGCAGCCGGGGGTCGAGGACCGCGTCCCGGAGGGCGTTCGACGCGTCGACCGCCTCCCACCGGACCCCGGGGACCAGGTCGATCGGCCCGAGGCGGAGCGTGGGCTCGAGGTACAGCGCCGGCTGTGACACCGACTCGAGCGCCTCGACCGGGTCGCCGACGGTGTACTCGAGGCTCTGCTTGCCCCACGCCCAGTCGAACCCGGCCCGGACGCCGAGCACGCCGGCGCCGGGGTCGTGCAGCCACTCGTGCCGGAGGGACCAGCGCGGCAGCGCCTCCTCCCGGACCTCGCCCTCGGTCGGCAGGTCGCCGAACACGTCGAGCGGGATCCCGATCGCGGCGGACACGTCGGACCGCTCCGCGCCGAGGACCAGCTCCTGGAGCTCCGGACCGACGCTGAACCCGGTCTCGGTCGACCAGCCGCGCCCGGTCGGCTGGACCCACCGGAGCACGCCCTTCTGGAACGACGTGTGGTAGCTGATCGCGTCCCCGCCGTCCGACCCGAGCAGCCGGAACCGGTCGTCCGACGCGAGGAGCGTGGCGGTGACCCGGCCGCGCATCGGGGTCGACTGGACGAAGTGGAGCTGGGCGTCGTAGTACCGCGGCACC
Organism: Myxococcota bacterium; assembly: GCA_040079715.1. Taxonomy (GTDB): domain Bacteria; phylum Myxococcota_A; class UBA796; order UBA796; genus JACKER01. The sequence goes on from JBEBJW010000163.1 coordinate 6,638, forward strand.
CGCAGCTCGGACGCGTCGTTCGCCGCCAGCACCGGCTGGGCGATCGTGTCGATGTACGACCGGCGCGCCGACAGCGACAGCGAGGTGTTGTGGCCGAGGCGCTGCCGGGTGAACCCGGTGGCCTGGAAGATGTCGGCCGCGACCGAGGTCTCGCCGTGCTTCGGCAGGACGTCGTTGGTCTGGAGGTCGACGACCCCGCCGAGCGCCCGGCCGTACCGCGCGCCCCACGCCCCGGGGAAGAACTCGACCGACGCGAGCAGATCGGCCGCGACCACCGTGGTGACGGCGGTGAAGTGGAACGCGATCGGGATCCGCACGCCGTCGAGCAGGTACGACGTGTCCTCGGTCCCGGCGCCGCGGATCTGGAGCTGGCCGCTGCCGAACGGGGCCCGCGCGACCCCGGGCATGTTCTGGAGCGCCCGGACCGGGTCGCCGAGGCTGCCCGGGAGGGTCACCACCAGCGCGTGCGACAGCTCCTGCTGGGCCGGGTCGACGTCGAGCGCGGCGGTGACCTCGACGTACTCGTCCACGTCGAGCTCGTCCCACTCGGGGTTCCGCTCGGCCTGGAGCACGATCCCCTCGGCGTACCCGTCGGCTGGGACCTCGACCGACGCCGACGACGCGGTCAATCCGGGGGCCGACACCGTCAGCACCCACGTGCCGGGCGCCAGGGACGCGAACCGGAACCGGCCCTCGTCGTCGCTGCGGGTCCGGGCGATCGCGTCGTCCGGACCGAGGCCCTTGATCAGGGCGTTCGCGAGGACCTTCTTCGTCCCCTGCTCGCGGACCGACCCGTCGATCGACAGCGGCGGGACCGCACCCATCCGGTACGGGTACCGGTAGTGGATCGTCGCGGCGACCGGGCGGCCCTTCGCGTCGAGCGCCGGATCGAACCGCATCGTGAACGCGGACTCGATCGCCGGCGCGTCGAACCCGTGGCCGCCGGGCTCGAGCAGCTCGACCTCGACCACCGCGCCGTCTTCGTCGACGGTGATCCCGAGCATCACGTCGCCCTCGATCGCCCGCTCCAGCGCCCGCTCGGGATACGCCGCGGGGGTGTGGGTCCGCAGGACCGGCAACGTCCCGCCCGCGACCTCGGTCGGAGGCGGATCCGCGCCGAACGCGGGCCCTGCGACCGCGAGCCACGCTCCGAACCGGTATAGTGAGCCCATCCCGATCATGCGCCTCTCACCCTACCACTCCCTCCGGCCGCTGTTCGCGTCGGTCTCGATGCTCGGCGCCGCGCTCGCCGCCGGCTGCGGCCCCACCTGCGGGAAGCCGTGGTACCCGGACCTCGACGGCGACGGATTCGGCGACCGGACCGCGCCGACCGAGGCCTGCGAGCGGCCGGCCCTGTCGGTCGACGACCCGACCGATTGCGACGACGGCGACCCGAACGTGCACCCGGGCGCGACCGAGGCGTGCAACGGGGTCGACGACGACTGTGACGGGGTGGTCGATCCGGACGCCGGCTCGTTCTTCGTCGACAGCGACGGCGACGGGTACGGCAACACCGACGTTGCGGTGTCGTCGTGCGGGGCGCCGGTCGGGTTCGCCGCCCGCCCCGGCGACTGCGACGACGGCGACGCGGGGATTCACCCGGGCGACGTCCCCGAGCAGTGCGACGGGCAGGACCAGGACTGCGACGGGATCGTCGACGAGGGCGCCCCTGGCGTGATCACGTACTTCCCGGACGAGGACCTCGACGGCTACGGCGGAGCCGCAGGCGCGTCCACCCTGTGTGCCCGGCCGGCGGGGTGGATCACCCGCGGGGGTGACTGCGACGACGACAACAGCGCCGTGTCGCCGGGGCTGACCGAGGTCTGCAACGGGTTCGACGACAACTGCAACGTGCTCGTCGACGACGACGACCCGTCGCTGTCCGATCCGTTCGACCTCGTCGGGTACGCGGTCGACGCCGACCTCGACGGGTACGGCTCCGAGACCCAGCCGGCGATCGTGCTGTGCGCGCTGCCGGCGCCGACCCCCGGCCTGTCGTACACGTTCGACGACTGCGACGACACCGACGGCGGCGTCCACCCGGGCGCGGGCGAGGTGTGCGGCGGAGGCGACGAAGACTGCGACGGGCTCGTCGACCAGGAGGACTCGGGGATCGACCCGTCCACCCTCGAGAACGGGTGGGCCGACGACGACGCCGACGGGCTCGGGGACCCGCTCCGGCCGCTCGCGGTGTGCGCGCTCGGCCAGGCGGCGGCGAACGACCTCGACTGCGACGACGACGACGCGGCGGTCGGAGTCGACTGGTGGCTCGACGACGCGGACGGCGACGGTGCCGGTGCCGGGATCCCCGAGGTCGGCGACGACTGCGCGCCTCCGGCGGCGGGGATGGTGAACGTCGACGGGCCTCGGGACTGTGACGACGACGACCCCGCGGTCCGCGAGGGGGTCGCCGACCCGTGCGGCGACGGGGTCGATCAGGACTGCTCCGGGCTCGACCCGGTGTGCGCGCCCCCGATCGACCAGATCCGGGCCCTCGACGACGTGGGACGCGGGTCGTACGCGGCCGGGTCGCCGATCTCCGCGGTGTGGGCCGGGTTCGACCTCGACGGGGACGGATTCGGCGACGTGGTGTCCGGGATCCCCGGCGCCTCCACGGTCGCGATCGGGTCCGGACCGGGCCCAGAGACGGTCGGGCCGTGGGCGCCGTCGCGGGAGCTGGTCGGGGAGCCCGGCGGGTCGTTCGGGGCGGCGGTCCTCGGGATCCCGGACGCGAGCGGCGATGGGGCGCCGGAGCTGGTGGTGCT
>JBEBJW010000164.1:0-9368 GCA_040079715.1 Myxococcota bacterium
ATTCGACACAGCTCGCGAGGGGCCCGCGGGATGACACCCCCGGGTCACCGACGTAGGCCAGGCCGACGCGAGCGCTCGGATACGACACCGCCATGGTGCCGGCCCCACCCACCCCGACGCTCGAGCAGGCGTTCCGTCGACGACTGAGCGACGTGATCGTGGCGTTGACGCTGCTGTTCAGCGCGCTCGCGGCCTGGCGGTACGTGTCGATCGGGGTGCCGTGGCTCGCGCTGACCGACGGCGTCGGCATCGTGGTGATCGCGGTCGCGGCGATCGTGCTCCGGCCGCACCCGATCGCGACCGCGCACATGCTGACCACGACGCTGTTCGCGGTGCTGGTGGTCGACAACTCGGTCACCGGCGGGTTCTGGGACCCGAACCTCGGGTGGCTGTACGTGGTGCCGCTGATCGCGGGGGCGCTGATCCCCGGCCGGGCGGTGATCGCGTACGGCCTGGTGGTCGGGCTCGCGATCACCGCGTTCTTCGCGGTCGACCAGCTCGGGCCCGGCGTGCCGGACCTGGTCCCGGCGGCGGACCACGCGTCGCAGAGCCTGTTCAACCGCCTGGCGGTGATGACCTCGCTGGTGGCGCTGGTCGTGGCGTTCGTCGCGCTGCGGGCCCGGACCGCGACAGCGCTGGCGGAGGCCGCGACCGAGGCGAACGCGGCGAACCACGCGAAGAGCGCGTTCCTGGCGAACATGAGCCACGAGCTCCGGACGCCGCTGAACGCGATCATCGGGTTCACCGAGCTGATGCTGGACGAGGTCGGGGACGGCCGCCCGACCGATCCGACGGATCTGGCGCGGGTCCGGACCGCCGCGCGCGGCCTGTTGACGCTGGTCGACGAGGTGCTGGACCTGTCGAAGATCGAGGCCGGCAAGCTCGAGATCGTCCCCGCGCCGACCGATCTCGGCGCCCTGCTGGCGGGCGTCGCGACCACGCTCGAACCCCTGGTCCGGGCGGGCGGGAACGCGTGGCGGGTCGAGCTGCCGCCGGATCTCGGCGTCGCGTCGGTCGACCCGCTGCGGCTCGTGCAGATCGTGACGAATCTGGTCGGGAACGCCGCGAAGTTCACCCGGGACGGGGCGGTGACCCTGACGGCCGCCCGGGCCGGGCCCACGCTCCGGGTGGAGATCCGCGACACGGGGATCGGGATCCCGCTCGACAAGCAGGTCCAGGTGTTCGACAGCTTCGTCCAGGCGGACAGCTCGACCACCCGGCTGTACGGCGGGAGCGGGCTCGGCCTCGCGATCTCCCGCCGCCTGGCCCGGTTGATGGGCGGAGACGTCGTCCTGGACAGCGTCCCCGGTCAGGGCTCCCGGTTCACCCTCACGGTGCCGGTGGGCTAGCTAGTTCGCCTTCGGGACCACCAGCCCGCGGTAGGTGAGCAGCGGCTCGATCACCGGCGGACCCCCGTAGAACTTCTCGAACATCGGGCCCGGCTCCTCGGTCCGACCGCGGGACAGGACCGCCGCCCGCACCATGTCGCCGTTCGCCCGGGACATCCCGCCGTGCTCGTGGAACCACGCCCCGGTGTCGCGGGCGAGGACCTCCGACCAGATGTACGCGTAGTACCCGGCGGCGTAGCCCCCGTTGAACACATGCGAGAAGTACGGGGTGTGGTACCGCGGGGGCACCACCGCGAGGTCCATCCCGTTCCGCTTCAGCGCGGCCGCCTCGAACGCGGGGACGTCCGCCGCGGCCGGGATCGCGTCGGCGGTCACCTGGTGCCACGCCTGGTCGATCATCGCCGCCTCGAGGTACTCGGTCGTGTCGTAGCCCTGGTTGAACGTCGACGCGGCGATCACCTTGTCGAACAGAGCCTGCGGCATCGGCGCGCCGGTCTCGTGGTGCTTCGCGTAGTTCGCGAGGACCACCGGCTCCCGCGCCCACATCTCGTTGAGCTGCGACGGGTACTCGGCGAAGTCCGGCGGGGTGTTCGTGCCGGACAGCGACGGGTACTTCACGTCGGAGAACAGCCCGTGCAGCGCGTGCCCGAACTCGTGGAACAGCGTGGTCACCTCGTCGAACGACAGCAGCGCCGGCTGGCCCTCCGCCGGGGTCGACACGTTCAGGTTCACCACCACCACCGGCTGGTGGCCGAGCAGCGTCGACTGGTCGACGAACGTGCTCATCCAGGCGCCGCCCTGCTTGTTGTCGCGGGCGAACAGGTCGGTCATCAGCAGGCCGATCTTCGACCCGTCCGCGTCCGACACCTCGAACACCCGGACCGACGCCTGGTACACCGGCAGGTCGTGGCGCTCCTCGAACGAGATGCCGTACAGCTCGTGCGCCGACCAGAACACGCCGTCGACCAGCACCCGGTCGAGCGCGAAGTACGGCTTGACCTCGGCCTCGTCGAACGCGTACTTCGCCTTGCGGACCTGCTCGGCGTAGAACGCCCAGTCCCACGGCTGCAGCTCGAACTTCGGGGTCTTGTGGGCCTTGGCCTCGGCGTCGATCACCTTCTGGATCGCGCGGGCTTCTTCCTTCGCCCGGGCCGCTGCGGCGGGGCCGAGCTGCGCGAGCATCGCGTTCACCGCCTCGGGGGTCGCGGCGGTCTGGTCGACCAGCGCGTACGCGGCGTACGTCGGGTACCCGAGCAGCTTCGCCCGCTCGGCCCGCAGCTTCATCGCCTCGGACACGACCGCGGTGGTGTCGTTCGGGCCGCCGGTCCCGCGGGCGATCGACGCGTCGTAGATCTGCTGACGGAGCGCGCGATCCTCGAGCTGCGCGAGCGCAGGCTGGGTGGTGGTGTTGACCAGCGGGATCACCCACTTGCCGGTCAGCCCGCGGTCCGCGGCGGCGGTGGCGGCGGCGCCGATCTGCTCGTCCGACAGGCCCTTCAGCCGGGCCACGTCGTCGACGACCACCGCCCCGTCCTGGGTCGCGTGGAGCACGCTCTGGTCGAACTGGGTCGACAGGGTGGACAGGCGGGCGTTGATCTCGGACAGCCGCGCCTTGTCGGCCTCGCCGAGGTTCGCGCCGGACCGGACGAACCCCTGGTGGGCCCGCTCGAGCAGCTGGGCCGACTCGGGATCGAGCGTCATCGCGGCCCGCTGCTGGTACACCTGGTCGATCCGCGCGAACAGCGCGGCGTCGAGGACGATCGCGTCCTCGTGGGCGGCGAGCTTCGGCGCGAGGTCCGTCTGGAGCGCCTGGAGCGTGTCGTTCGTGTTCGACGACGACAGGTTGAAGAACACCGCCGACACCCGGTCGAGGGCCGACCCGGACCGCTCGAGCGCCACCACCGTGTTCTCGAACGTCGCCGGCTCGGCGTTGGCGGTGATCGCGGCGACCTCCGCCCGCTGCTCCGCCATCGCCGCCTCGAACGCCGGGGCGAAGTCGGCGTCGGTGATCTTGTCGAACGGCGGCAGCTCGTACGGCAGGGCGCTCTTCGCCGCGAACGGCCCGGGGGGCGCGGGCGCCTCCGCCGGGGGGGTCACCGGCGGCGCGACCTGCTTCGCGCACGACACGAGCGACGATCCGACGGCGACGAGCGCGATCAGCGAGCGATTCACGGCGACCTCCATTCCCGGCTCGACCGCGACGGCCGGTCCACCGGGTTCGATTCGGGGCGGCAACCTAGCCCTTCGGGACCGCGGGGGTCGGTGAGAAGTTGTCACCGGTCCGCGTTACGGAGGCCGACATGAATCGGATCGCGCTGGTGACGGGGGCGAGCTCGGGGTTCGGCGCGGCGATCGCCCGCCGGTTGGTCGCGGCGGGCGACACGGTGATCGGCACCGGGCGGCGCGCCGAGCGGTTGGACGCCTTGGCGGCCGAGCTCGGGTCCGCGTTCCGGCCGCTGGTGTTCGATCTCACCGACCGGGCGGCGACCGATCGGGCGGTGGCGCGGTTCGACGCCGAGCCGGTCGACGTGCTGGTGAACAACGCCGGGCTCGCGCTCGGGATCGGCAAGGCGTGGGAGGCGTCGGTCGACCAGTGGGAGACGATGATCGCCACGAACTGCGCGGCGCTCGCCCGGGTGACCCGCGCGGTGGTCCCGGCCATGGTCCGGCGCGGGTCGGGGCACGTGGTCGACATCGGCTCGATCGCGGCGGACACGGCATACCCGGGCGGCAACGTGTACGGCGCGACCAAGGCGTTCGTCCGGCAGTTCACCGCGAACCTCCGCGCCGACCTGCACGGCACCGGTGTCCGCGCGACGGTGATCGAGATCGCGGCCGCCGAGACCGAGTTCTCGGTGGTCCGGTTCAGCGGCGACGCCGCGCGGGCGAAGGCGGTGTACCAGGGGTTCACGCCGCTGTCCGCCGACGACGTGGCCGCGGCGGTGACCTGGGCGCTCGATCAGCCCCGGCACGTGAACGTCGCCCGGATCGACCTGTGGCCGACCGCGCAGGCGCCCGGCGGCCCGGTATATCACCGGACGGCGACCTGACGGACGGAGGCAGCGATGGACCTGGTGGTGCTCGGCGGGACGCGGTTCGCGGGCGGGTTCTTCACCGAGGCGGCGCTCGACGCCGGTCACCGGGTGACGGTGGTCCACCGCGGCCTCACCGGTCGACACCGGGCGCCGCAGGCCGAGCACGTGTTCGTCGACCGGGTCGCGGACCCCGGGCTGACGCCGCTCGCCGGCCGGCGGTTCGACGCGGCGGTCGACTTCTGCGGGTTCTTCCCGCGGGTGGTGGCGGGGTCGGCCGACCGGCTGGCGGACGCCTCCCAGTACGTGTTCGTGTCGTCGATCTCGGCCCACCGCGACCCGATCCCGGTCGGGGCGACCGAGGACGCGCCGGTGTACGAACCGCCGTTCCCGGAGCGGGAGGCGATCACCGAGACGACGTACGGGCCGCTGAAGGTCGCGTGCGAGCGGGTGGTGACCGACCGGTTCGGGGTCCGGGCGTCGATCGTCCGGCCGGGGTTCATCGTCGGCCCGACCGATCCGTCCGACCGGTTCACCTCCCTCGTCCGGCGGGCGGCGGCCGGGGGGACGATGGTGGCGCCGGGCCCGTCGGACGCGCCGCTCCAGTTCGTCGACGCGCGGGACCTCGCCGCGTTCCTGCTCCGGATCGTCGAGCGCGGGCCCGTCGGGATCGTCGACGCGGTCCACCCGGCGGGCACCGCCACGATCGGGCAGGTGCTCGAGGCGGCGCGGGCAGCCGTCGGGGCGGACACCCGGATCGCGTGGGCGGACCCGCTCCGGCTGTCGCTCGCGCTCGGCCCGGCCCGGGAGTCGGCGTTCCCCCTGTGGGACCCGGACGACCGGATCGGCGCGTTCCACCGGCTCGCCGGGAGCCGCGCGGCGGCGGCGGGGCTGCGATCGCGGCCGATCGCCGACACGATCGCGGATCTGGTGGCGTGGGACGCCGCGTCTGGCCGGCCGGTGTACGGTCTGGCGCCGGACCGCGAGGCGGCGCTGCTGGCCTCGCTCTGAGCCTCGGCTCAGTCCAGGACCAGCGCCACCGACGCCGAGACGTCCGCCGCGATCGACGGATCGGCCATCGCCTCCGCGTGGATCGTCACGTCCGCGAGCCGCCCGTCCAGCGCGTCGAGGGTCCACCCGCCATACCGGAGGTGCGCCTCCGAGCCCACCCAGTGGCCTGCGTTCTCGCCGACGTTGGCGCAGGTCAGCCCCATCGTGAGCGTTGTGTACGCCAGCTCCTCGCCGGTGGCGGCGTCGGTGGCGGTCATTTCGACCGCGATCCCTTCACCCACCTCGTCCGGACCGGACAACCGGAGCTTGAACGGGCTGTACGGGGCCCCACCCTGGGGCGGGTTGCCACACCACAGGTCTGCCCCGTCCGCGAACTCCCCGTAGTCCCCGTGGGGAGGGGCCGCCTCGACCGCCATCTCCGGCGTGGCGCACGGGTGCAGCGGATCGAAGGTCGAGGTGTCGGTGGCCGACGGTCCCTCGGCCACGCAGCCGCTCGCCCACGCCGCGATGGCGATCGCGCGGGTCACGCGAGCCGCCGCCGCCGGGCCGCGAGGCCTGCCAGCCCGAGCAGGACCACTCCGGAGGCCGCTCCGGAGGTCGAGGTCGAACAGCCGCAGGCCGCGTGGGTGTCGAGGTCGTCGCTCGGCTGGTCGGCGTTGAACGCCTCCGCCTCGGCGCGCGCCTGCTCGGTGTAGTCGAACAGGACCGTCGGCTGACCGGAGCCGCTCGTGTCCTCGATCGTCAACGCGTACACGCCCATCAGCGACGCGAGGTACTGGTACTCGGTCATCCCGGCGTCGGCGAGCCACTGGGACGAGGGCAGATCGTACGACCGACCGTCGGCCAGGGTCAGCTTCCGCGGCGAGTCGTAGAACGATCCACCCGTCGCGCAGAACAGCTCCACCTGCGCCCGGCGATCCGCCGACACCGTCTGCTCCATGTCCGCGTTGAACACGAACGTGGGGTCGACGGTCATCTCGGCGGGTGACACCGAGCTCGTCATCCGGGTCAGCACCGGGTTGTCGTCGAACATCAGCTGCGCCTCGTGCAGCGGCGCCACCACGCGCTCGTCGATCGCGGCCGCGAACGCCGCGGCGTCGAACGGGATCGTGTCGACGATCTCGGTGTAGCACGCGAGGCAGTTGTAGAACGACTGCTCGTCGACGCCGGCGCCCTCCGGGATCGGCAGGAACTCCCGGAACAGCTCGAGCATCTGGGTGTCGCCCTGGAACCCCATCGACAGCAGCCGGTCGAAGAACACGTACGCGCTCGGAGACGCTGCCAACAGGGGGATGTCGTACCGCCCCTCGGACCACAGCACCTGGTCCATCACGCTGGCGTCACCGGCGTAGTCGGTGGCGAACGCCTGGCCGCCCGCCTCGTTCGCGGCGACGGTGATCGCGTCTTCGTAGTTCTGGCCGTACCCGAACCAGTCGACCACGAGATCGTTGATCTTGACGTGGAGGTAGCTGTCCGGCACCGACCGGTGCTCGCCGACCACGTACACGTGCAGCCGCATGTCCGGAGTGGCCGCGATCGACGTGAGCTGGATCGGGATCGACGCGCCGGTGCCCGCGTACTTCAGCGCGATCGGCTGGAGGGCGCCCACGTCGACGTCCTTGCGGAGCCGGAGCGCCACGAAGTACGACCCGTCGGCGACGTACGGGCTCAGCACCGGGTCGAGGTCGTCGGGCAGCAGGTAGCCCGAGCCCTGGAGCCAATCGAGCAGCCCGGCCGACGTCTGGGCCTGCAGCACGACCATCTCGTACGGCCCGACCGTCGACTCGGTGATCACGGTGACGGTGCCCCCGGAGTCGGCCCCCGCCGCGGACGACGACGACGAGTAGTCCGAGTAGCCCCCGTACGACGGCGGATAGAACCCGCCCTCGCAGTCCCCCCGCTCGACGTAGTCGAGGCTGAACGTGGGCGCGGTGCGCCAGGACAGCTCGCGGAACATCCGATCGTTCGACAGGAGCATCTCCGGCAGCGCCGCGACCGGGACGATCCACGCGAACTCCTCGGCCGAGCCGGAGTAGGCGATCTGGACGTGGACCGTGGTCTCGTTCTTCTCCTCGTCGACCGAGAACACCACGTCTTCCCCGGACTGATCGACCGGGGTGTTGTTGCAGAAGAACCCTCCGCACGCGTCTGCGGGGGTGGACAGCGCCGCGAGCCAGATCATCCGGACCTCCAGGTCTTCTCGAGGGGAGAACCAGGACGGAAGCAAGGTCCGTGCCTGCGCGCGGGCGAGCCTGGGAGGCCGCCCTCCGCCGGTCGGTCTCCGACGGGGCGCCCGGATCGCGACATCGGCGTCACGGCGGCCACACGAGCGCGGTCCCGAGCCCGCCGGCAGCCAGGACGCCGACCCCGGCGCACGCGCCGCCGCACGCGATCCCCAGCAGCAGGACCGCGAGCCCGAGCCACACCGATCCCGATCGTCCGGGACGTCGGGCCCGGACGGGTTCGGCGGCCGGCGGTGGGCCGGCGTCCGAGCTCGGATCGATCGCCGAGAACGCGAGCTGGAACGGGGGCCTGAGCGTGATCGGCGGCGGCGTCCGCGCCCCGCCCCGATCGAGGGTCGACGGGCGGTACGGCCGCTCGGTCCCGTCGAGCTCTCCCGGCTCGAGCGCGATGTCGTCCCGCGGCGGCGAGGCGGGCGGAGGCTCGGCGCGGTCCGCGATCGGGGGGAGTCCCGGCGGCATCGGCACCCGGTCGATCGCCTCGCGGAGCGCGTCCTCCATCACCTGGGCGCTCTCGTACCGATCGCGGCGGCCGGGCTCGGTCGCGCGCCGGACGATCGGGCGGACCTCGGCCGGGAGGACCTCGAGCGCCCGATCGCGGTCGGCGGTCAGCAACGACGTGGGCCGACGCTGGGTGACGAGCGCGTACAGCGTGGCCCCGGCGGCGTAGATGTCCGCCCGGTGATCGACCTTCGACGCGTCGCGCTGCTGCTCCGGCGGCATGTACGCGAGCGTGCCGAGCGACATGTTCGACACGGTGAGCCGCAGCTCCTGCTCGACCCGCGCGACCCCGAAGTCGCTGACCTTGAGCTGCCCGGCCGCGTCCAGCAGCAGGTTCTGCGGCTTCACGTCGCGGTGGACCACCCCGGCCGCGTGGGCCGCCTCGAGCGCCGAGCACAGCTCCGCCCCGAGGACCATCGCCTGGTGGAGGTGGAGCGGGCCGCGGGCGAGCCGCGCCGCGACGGTGCCGCCCTCGACGTACTCCATCACCATGTACGGGGACTCGACGTGGTCGACCAGATCGAACAGGCGCACCAGGTTCGCGTGCCCGAGCCGGGCGAGCGTGCGCGCCTCCTGGACGAACCGCGCCCGCATCATCGACTCGAGCACCGCGTCGTCGGTCATCACCTTGATCGCGCACCACAGGTGCAGGCGCTCGTCCCAGCACAGGTACACCCGGGCCATCCCGCCGGCCCCGAGCCGACGGGCGATCCGGTACCGACCCCCGATCGCGGCGTTCACGCCCCGAAGGTATCACCGGTGGCCAGGTCGACGCCCGCGGAGCTCGATCCGTCGTCGGGTTCTTGGCATCTCGTCAAACCGTATCGCGGGGTACAACCTAGCTTTATTCGACGACTGCGCGCCGGAGATCCTTCGTCGAGGGATCCGCAACCGCGGCGAGACCCTACGGCGAGCCAGGATGGACCGTGATCCACGACGATGACAGGTCCGTGTGTGTTCCCTCGATGCCACGCGGCGCTTACGCTCGTGATTCGTCGGAGGCGCGGGATGATCGATCTGCCACCGCATCAGGTGTCGTGTCCGAGCTGCGGCCGTCAGTACCTGATCGACCTCGAGCTCGTCCCGAAGGGCGGGGCGCGGATCGCGTGTCGGCGCTGCGGCGAGCGGTTCACGGTCCACCCGGTCGCCGGGATCGGCCGGTCCGACGGGAGCGCCACGCCGACCGGGGCCACGCCGGCGGGCGTCGTGCCGTTCGGGGACACCCCGGTGGGGGC
>JBEBJW010000165.1:0-9331 GCA_040079715.1 Myxococcota bacterium
CAGCTCGGACGCCCGCTCGACGAACAGCCGGATCGCGTCGGGCTCGGACAGCGGCGGGACGTCGATCGACGCGGCGTCGAGCGCCACGGGGCCGCGGGCGGTGCACAGGATCGGCAGCCCGAGCCCGTCGGCGAGCACCGCGGCGGCGTCGCCGGCCCGATCGGCGTCGTCGAGGATCACCAGCGATCGACCGGGGGCGAGCACCGACCGGATCGTCCGCAGGCGATGGGCCGCCGACCCGGTCAGGGTCAGCCGGAGCGCGTGGCCGAGCGCGTCGATCGCCGCGTCCGCCGAGACGCACCGCTCGAGCTCGAGCCGCCAGACCTCCCGCCCCTCCGCCGACGCGCGGTGCCCGACCTCGGCCGCGACCCTGGACTTCCCGACGCCGCCCGGTCCGCGCAGCACCACCGGCCCGGCCGCGAGTCGGTCCTCGATCGCCGACACCAGCCCGTCGCGGCCGACGAGCCCGGTCCGGGACGGCGGGAGGTTGCCGCGCCACCGCGCCGCCCGGGCGGTCGCGGGGACCAGCCGGTAGCCCACCTGGTACGCGGTGACCAGGTGCATCGGCCGGGCCGGGTCGACCTCGATCTTCCGCCGGATCCGGTAGATCGCGACGTCCGCCGCCCGCCACGCCATCCCGCGCCGCTCGAGCGAGCCCCGATCGAGCCCCGCCTCCCCGGCGGCGGCCAGCAGCTCGAGCAGGTCGCGCTCGGACGGGGTCAGGACCGCGGTCCGGTCGACCCGGCGGACCACCCCGGTGATCAGGTCGACCTCGCCGTCGCCGAGCAGGACCGTCTGCACCGTCCCCCCTGGGACCCGGGCGAGCTACAGCGCCAGCACCGTGAGCGCCGGATCGGCCGCGATCTCGTCCGGGTGGAACGGCAGAGGGTACCACGCGTCCGCGGCGTGCGCCTCGAGCTGATCGAGGTACCACGGCGACGACGGCTCGGTCGCCTGGCTGTAGGTGGTCAGGCCCTCGGCCGACGCGCCGTCCGGACCGAGGGTCACCACGTGGAGGTAGCTCGCCCCGTACAGCCGGTCGGGCGCCGCCCCGGCCACCATCTCGGTCCAGCCGCCCACGGCGTCCAGCGCGTCGAACACCCCCTCGGCGCTCGAGCCGCCGGGCAGGCCGATCGGGCCGGACAGGCCGATCACCTGGTGCGCGTCCCCCCACGGCGCGTCGGGGGCGATCCCGGCCGCGGCGAGCGCCACCGCGGCGTCGGCGAGCGCAGCCTTCACGTCGCGCCGGACCGTGGACGACGGGTTGTACCCGCGCGGGGTCCCGAGCGGGTCGTCGACCGACGCCGGGATCTCGAACACCGCGTCGGACCGCCCGGACGCGACGAGCGACGCCCACATCCCGGCGAACACCGCCGCCCCCGCGCTGTCGACCCGGGCGGTGTGGTCCCACCCGGCGAGCGCGGTGCACGCCGCGGTCAGGTCGATGTCGGCCCCGCCGGAGGTCCCGACCGGATCGAGCAGGCAGTCGGCGGCGATCGCGTCGGCCAGGAGCTCGCCCGCGCGGTCCCGCCGCTCGAACAGCACCTCCTTCGCGAGCGCCCCGGTGAACCCGGCCGCGCCGAGCCCGTCGGTGCCCGCGAGCCGCTCCTCGATCATCACGAGCCCGAGGCTCGGCCGGAGCGCGAGGGGCTCGCCGGCCGGACCGAGGATCGGGGAGAACCCGGGCAGCACCTCGTCGAGGTTCGGCCGCTCCCAGGTGTTGTTGCTGTTCGCGACGTAGTCCGACCGGATCGTCGACGGCAGGTCGGCGCCGGCGAGGGTCGACGTCCACCGGCAGCTCGCGGTCCCGCCGTCGAGCACATGGATCCCGAACGCCTCCAGGATCCCGGAGATCGGGGTCGCGCAGGCGGTGAGCTGCGCGGCCGGGACGCCGGGGATCGGCGACAGGTCACCGAACAGCACGTCGCCGTCGGCGTCGGACGCGAGGGTGTACGACCAGGGGATCCCCTGGACCTGCTCGAGCGAGCTGCGGATCTCCGCCACCGACGTCGCCCGGGCGAGGCCGAGCATCTGCTCGACCATCCGGGTGTTCACCGCGTTCACGTCGTGGACCGCGTACGCGTGGGCGTTGCCCCACCCCATCAGGTAGGTCGGCGCGTCGAGCAGCGGGCCGTCGTCCGACCGGTAGAACGTCACCTGGCGCGGGGTCGGCTCGCCGAGCACGTCGACGTCGAACGTCTGCTCGACGATCGCGTGCGCCACCCCGTCGACCGTGTACGACAGCGGGTCGCCGGGCACCAGATCGAGCTCGTGGACGGTGAACCGCGCCGCGGTCGAGAACGTCAGCCCCCACGCCACCCGGTCGGTGAACCCGGCGATCGGGAGGGGGAACCCGCCGAGGGCGCCGCCCATCACGTCGAGCTCGCCGGGGATCGTGACGTGGACGGTGTACACGCGGTGGATCCCGGTCCACGGGAAGTGCGGGTTGTACAGGTGGACGCTGGTGCCGTCCTGGGTGCCGTCGCGGCCGATCGCCCACCCGTTGCTGCCGAACCCCCGAAACCGCGGATCGATCGGCCACGGCGAGCCGGGGACGGCCGCCGGTGCGCTCCGGACCGCGCCGGACGGCGGCGCCTGGGCGACGAACGCCTCGAGCAGCTCGCCGCTCGCCACCCCGGCGGTCGCGACCCACATCCGGTACACCGCGATCGCGTCGACCGGACCGAGGAACTCGACCGGGCACGCCGGCAGCCCCGGGTGGTCGCCGAGGAACCGCTGGATGCCACCGGCGTAGCCCGCGGCGAGGTCGCGGACCTCGGCGGGACCGGCGTCGAACGCGGCGGTGATCGCGTCGATGTCGTACCACCCGCGGTAGAACCGATCCGAGTCGATCGCCGGGAGCTGGATCGCGTGGACCGGGATGTCGACCAGGGCGTCCGCGCCGAGCTGAGCGGCGAGGCGGCCCTCGACCTCCGCCACCCGGTGGGCGAGCAGGCACCGGTTGTCTTCGGTGTACGCGTACCCAACGCCGTACCCGACACCGTACGCGTCGTCGGCGGTGACGTGGACCACCCCGTGGGCCGTCCGCTGGACCGTGACCCCGACCTGCGTGGTCGTCGGCGTCGTCGGCGTCGTCGGCGTCGTCGGCGTCGTCGGCGTCGTCGGCGTCGGCGTCGGCGTCGAGGACGACGTCGGGCTGTGCGGCTCCGCCTCGGGGGAGCGGCAGCCGACCGCGAGCAGGACCAGGGTCATCGGGCCTCCGGAGCCCGCCTGGTATGCGGAACGGCCCGGCCGGCGACGTGGCACGTTGTCGCACCCCCGAGCGCCCCGAGGCTTCGGCGCCTCAGGTGTACTCGATCCGCGCCTGCAGCTCCGGTGGCACCGTCACCATCCCCGACCGCCACCGCCGGACCGAGATCTTGGCCACCGGGTGTCCCGCCAACGGCGCCAGCGTCGTCGCGGCCGTCGGATCGAGCTCGAGGATCTGGAGGGTCGCTGCGCCCGCCAACGGCGCGAGATCCAGCGGCGGCTTGCCGTAGCCCTGCTCGATCCGGAGCCAGGTCAGCCCGGCGAGCTCAGCCACCGGCGTCAGGTCGGTCGGGTCGCGGACCACCAGCTCGTCGATCGCGACCCCGCGCAGCGCGCCGAGCGGGAACGTCCCGTGGACCTCGAGCCGCTTCAGCCGCGCCGGGAACGCGGTCGGCGCCGGGACCGCCTGTCCGAGCGTCAGCCGCTCGAGGCGCGGGAGCCGATCGAGCCCGGCGGTCGACCGGAGGGCCTGCGGGTTCAACGTGAGCGTCCTGGCCTGCATCCCCTCGAGGCACCGGCAGTCGGCCCACGACGGCTGCTGGAGCACCACCGTGTCGAGCGCGTCGAGGGCGCCCATCGGCGGGAGCGGCGGGCAGCTCCCGAGCTCGGCGAACGTCAGCGCCCGGAGCGTGCCCAGCGCCGCGACGGTCGCGTTCGCGGTGAACGCGCGCAGGTCGATCCGGGCGAGGCGCGGGTGGTCGCGCAGCCCCTCGAGGTCGGCGAGGCCGGACGAATAGACCGACAGCCCCTCGAGCTGCGCCGCCTGCCGGACGAAGTCGAGCCGCGAGGTGGTCCCGTTCGAGGTCAGCGTGACGAGCCCGGGGAGCGCCGGCAGCGCGTCGAGCGACACGCCGACCGCCTGGATCGCCCCGAGGTACGGCAGCCCGGCGAGCTCCTCCACCGCGATCAGCTCGGTGCCGACGACATCGAGCCGGACCAGCGCGCGGAACTTCGAGATCCCGCGCAGATCGGCCGGGCCGGATCGTCGCCGGGTCTGGATCGACAGCCGGGTCGTGCCGGCCAGCACCCGCGCCGCCTCGGACCCGAGCCCGAGCGCCGCGATCCGCTGGACCGCGATCGGCCGGAGCGCCGCGTCGAGGGCGAGCAGCCGGCCGCGGATCGTGAACCCGGTCTGGTCGAGCGTGACGCCGGCCAACAGCAGATCGAGGATCTCCGAGGTGCCGTGGGTCCCGAGGTAGGTCATCAGCCGGTCGAGGCTCGCCGGGTCGGTGACCGCGAGCAGCGGCTGGAGCCCGTCCCACGCCGCCTGCTGGGCCGCCGGGACCAACGCCTTCTTCTTCCGGGCGGGCTTGCCGGTCGCCGCGGCCGGGGCCGACGGAACGGCCCGCTTCCGGGCGGCCTCGAGGTCCGGCGCCTGGGCGAGCGACGCGACCTGCGGCATCGCGCTCGCCAGCTCGACCGCCCGGGCAGACCCGCGGACCGCCGCCATCCGGAGCGCCGGCATCGCGCTCAGCGCGGCCACGTCGGTCAGCGCGACGCACCCGCGCAGGTCGATCGCCTCGATCCCGGTCCCGGCGAGCCGGTCGAGCGTCTCGAGCGACTGGCACCGGCTGAGATCGACGAGCTTCAACCCCTTCAACGCCGCGAGGCCGCGCACCGACTTCACCGGGCTGTTCGACAGGTCGAGGCGATGGGTGTCAGCACCCTTGTCGTCGACCAGCCGGGCCGGTGGGAGCTGGTCGAGCGCCGGGAACGTCAGGCGCGACAGCGCGATCGTCTCGAGCCCGGACAGGGAGCCGAGCGCGGAGGCGTCGCCGGCGGTGCAGTCGTTCAGGGTCAGCGCCCGGAGCGCGGTGGCACCCCGGAGGAACGCCAACGCGTCGAACCGACCGTGGGTGATCGACAGGCCGGTAGCGGCGGGGAACGTCGACGCGACCGGCGGCACGTCGGTCACCGCCTGGAGCACGACGGTGGTCACCGCCGGCTGGACCGCGCACTGGCGCAGGTTCCGCGCGATCAGCGCCTCGAGCTTCGGCATCGTCGGCAGGCCCGCCACGTCGACCCGCAGCTCGAGGGTCTTGATCGGCGACGCGCCGAACCCGGCGAGCTTGAGCCCGGACACGTTCCGCTCGACCACCAGCGACGCGAGGTTCGGCGCGCGTCCGAGGTCGCTCGCGTCGACGTTGACGCCCGAGCGCAGCTCGACCGTCCGGACCGAGGTCGACCCGAGGCCGCGCAGATCGCGCAGGGTCGTGGACGACAGCTTGACGGTGTCGAGCGGGGCGCCCTCGATCCCGGCCGTGCTGTCGAGCGCACACCCGAGGTCGAGGTGCTTCAGGGTCCGCGACCGCCCGAGGCCGGCGAGCGAGATCCGGCAGCTGCCCTGGACCCGGAGCGTCTCGAGCGCCGGAGCGTCGCCGAGCGGCGCCAGATCGAGGTCCGCGTCCGAGGTGAGCGACAGCGACTTCAGGTTCGGGTACCGCGGGAACGCGTCGAGCGGGATCCGGGGCAGCCGGACCCGGGTGCCGTGCTCGACCGGGGTCGGCAGGTGGAGCTGCTCGATCCGGTCCCGCAGGGCCGCCCCGGTCGGGGTCGTCGCCACGGCGACCAGCAGGGTCAGCGCGAGGTCGTGGAACGGCTGGGCCGGCCCGGTCCCGGTGAACAGCGCGTTCGGCGCCCACAGCGGCGGCTTCGTCACCATCCGGCCCCACCGGTCGGGCTCCTGGTGCTCCGCCCGGTAGTCGACGCCGGTCAGCAGGGCGTCCCACAGCTCCGGCTCGTCGAGCGACGTGGCGAACTCGACGCCCTGCTCGATCAGGTCGACGTCGCGTGCCAACAGGAGCTTCTTGAGCCGCGCGAACAGGTGGCGGTCGACGGACATGTCAATCCCTCGGGAGCTGGAGGACCCGACCGAACACGAGGTGGGGGCCGACCATCCCGTCGGCGGTGACGACCCACAACAGCTTGCACGGCGGGCGGATCGTCGGCGCGGGGGCGCCGCCGTCGGTCAGGTACAGGCACCCGTCGTACCGCACCCGGCGGTGGGCGTCGCGGAGCCAGGCAAACACCGGGTCGAACGCGGTCCCGCCGCGGCCGGCGACCTTCTCCGGCAGCCGGCCGGAGAACCGGTACACCCGCTGGACCTGCGCGTCGCACTCGATCACGTCGATCTCGGCGCCCGCCTGCCACAGGCCGCGGACCTCGGCGAACAGGCGCGACAGATCGACGTCGCCGACCGAGCCGGACGTGTCGACCGCGACCGCGAGCCGGGAGAACGACTTGACCTTGATCCCCGGCACGGCCTCGGTGCCGCCGCCGACCACCGCCCGGTCGAACCGGCGGCTCTCGCGGCGGTAGGTCGCCACGATCCGGGTCCGGCGGGAGCTCGTCCCGAACAGCCGGACCGACCGCCGCCAGTCGACCTTGGGTTTGCGGCGCTCGATCGCCGCCTCGATCAGCCGCTGGAGCGGCCCCGGGATCGACCCCCACGCCCGCGGCCCCGCCCTGTCGCGGGCCTGGACGATCGCGCGGTCGAGCTGGCCCTCCATCGCCTCCCGCACCGCCGGGGACTCGGCGCCGGTCGCCCACCCGTCGTGATCGGAGTGCCACCGGGCCCCGACGAGGTCGGCGAGGACGTCGGCGCTCCGGGGCGCGGAGGTGCCCTCGAACCCCGGCCCGTTCCCACCGTGCGCCGCGCACGCGCCGCCCGGCTTCCACCCGGCGGCGCGCATCTCGTCGAGCAGCTTGGTGAGCCGCTCGTAGTACCACTCCGCGGTCTGGTCCTCGGGCAGGTTCAGGTCCGGGAACGTGGCGAGGGTGATGGCACCCTCCGGCAGCTTCCACGGGCGCACGAACTGGTTGACCACCAGATCGGCCGCGAGGTTGAACACCCGGTGGTCCCGCCGCGGATCGAACCGGTACAGGTGCTTGAACAGCAGGTGGAGCGCCTCGTGCTTCACCACCCCGACCCGCTCGGGCCGCCGGGTGATCTGCTCGAGGAAGAACCTGGGGTTGACCCGGAGCTCGGTCCCGGACGGCCCCAGGGCGACCGCCGCGGTCGGGGTGGATTCGGACACCGACCGGACCACGCCGGCGAGGAGGTGCCCGAAGAACGGCTCCTTGACCAACAGCTCGATGATGCAGCGCGACAGCTCTTCGCGGGCCTTGGCGGACACGCCTACATCCCCGCGAGCATCAACTGAGCGAGGCGCTTGTCGCGGATCAGCTCCTTGATCGCGCCGCCGATCGACACCAGGTCGCGGTGGAGGCTGAACCGGAGGTCGTTCGGGAGGGGCTCGTGGAGCAGGAACGACACCAGGTTCTCGCCGTGACGCTCGCCCGGGGTGTACCCGTCGGCCGCGAGGTGGAGGTACAGCCGGGTGCAGACCGTCGCCAGCCGGTCGACCCGCTTGCCGTCGCCGTCGCCCTCGGCCAGCGCGTCGATCCGCTTGGCGATCGGCGCGAACTTCGGCGCGTCGAGGATCTCCTCCGGCGGGATCAACTGGGACAGGTTGTCGTTGACGAAGCTCAGGAACGTGGTGGTGGTGATCTCGTCGAGCGACGACATCGCCAGGACCGACACGAGGTCGAGCTCGGCCTTCAGGTCGGGGATGTCGCCGATCTGCTCGAAGAACTGAGTCAACGTGCGCGGGGTGGTCCGCGCCCCCTGCACGCACTCGGGGTACGTCAGCACGAAGTCGACGCCGCGGGGGTCGATCCCCTTCGCCAGCGCCCACGCGGCCCACGCCTTCACGTCGAACACCATCGTGAGGTGGAGCAGGCGGGTCAGCATCGCGTCGTCCATCGGGGTGACCGAGTAGTCGCCGCCCTCGGGGTTCGCGGTGGCGACGATCTGCCAATCCTTCGGGAGCGACCAGCTGAACAGCTCGAAGTTCTGCAGCAGCTGCATCAGCCCGCGGAGGATCCGGTCGTCGGCGCGGTTCAGGTCGTCGAGGAGCAGGATCCCGGGCCCGGGCTCGCGCGGGACCCAGTCCGGCGGCAGGAACGTGGTGTACTCGTCGCCGGAGACGGTCGGGTCCGGGTCGACCCGGGTCGGCAGCCCGTGGAGATCGCCCATCTCCTCGAACTGGGCGGGCGCGCAGTACGCGATCTTCCACCCGTGCTCGCGGGCGAACTCGGTGACCACGGTGGTCTTGCCGAGGCCGTGGGTGCCCCAGATGCAGATCGGGGTGCCGCGGCGCCCGGTGGACGCCTCGACCTGGTGGTTGCGGCGGAAGATGTGGTCGAGGGTGCGCCGCAGCCGGATGGAGTCGAGCTGAGCGCCGTACTGCACGAGGTCGGACACGGGTGCTCCGGGAGGGTCGACCCGGCTTAACGGCGCCCGGGTGGACGCGCCGCCCGCTCCTGCGCGACTCCGCACCGGGCCGCGCGCGACGCCGACCATGCGGCCAGCAGGCTGTGGATCCGCCCGTCGGCCGTTCCACCGAGGTCCGGGTGGCGTCCCGTGCCCCCGACCACGACCACGACCACCACCACGACCACGTCGTCCCGAGCCCCGGGACCAGCGCGGTGGACGGTAGCCGCGTGATCCGCGACGATCCGGCGGGAGGCCCGGATGCGTCGAGGGTACGAGGACTCGTGTCGCGCGCTGCAGCAGGCCGGCTGGCTCGACCCCGGGGCGCTCCCGCGGCTACCGGATCGGCCGCCCCGCCACGACGACGAGCCTGTCGCGGGCGTCTGTTGGTTCCGGGAGGAGGTCACCGGCGACTTCTCGGGCCTGACGCTCCCCCGGACCTTCATCGGCCGGGCGCGGGTGGCCGACGCCTCGTTCGCGAACACCGATCTGACCGAGTCGGTGCTGTGCTGGACCGCGTTCGAGCGGGTGGACTTCAGCGGCTGCGACCTTTCGGGCGCGGACCTCCGCCGGTCGACGTTCGATGGGTGCGAGTTCACCGGCGCGGTCCTCCGGGGGACGAAGCTGTACCCGAGCCAGCGGGCGGCGCTCGGGGTCGGCGGGTGGGACGCGGTCGACTGGCAGGACGAGGGAGTCGAGCCCCCCGGCGGCTGATCCCGGAGGTTCGACGCTCGCCCGCGCCAGGCGGACGGGAGGGCGCCGCAGGCGGTCCGAGCGGAGCGAGGA
>JBEBJW010000166.1:0-9312 GCA_040079715.1 Myxococcota bacterium
GCCACCCGGCGCAGGCGCTTCTCGAACCCATCCAGTCCGTCGAACACGTAACGATCACCGGCCAACGTCCTCCTTCCGCTGTCGCACTCCCATCGTGCCCCTGCGGGATCGGCGCGGCAACCCGTCCGTCGGCGCTCCGTGAGCGGGTGGATCGGCACATTCCACGCGGGGAAGCGTGGTTCCCCGAGGGTCGCGGGAACCGCGGCAGAGCGCTTCCCACATCTGGTTCCCGCGGCGGTCGTCCATCCACCCAGCTTGTCCACGCTGCGTAGACAGCGCGAGTTCGTGGACATGGTGTCCACGTTCCGATAGTGTCTACGTACCGAAGACAGGAGAAGGACGTGGACACTCCCCGACCGGAGTGGGTCGACCGGGCGATCGGCGCCCTGCCCGCGGGGCTCGAGGCCGAGATCCGCGATGGGATGGTGCAGATCCACCGGAACCACACGGTGCACGCCTACGCGATGCTGCCGAAGCGCGCCGTCCGACCGTCGACGATCGCCGCTGTCGCCGACGCGGCCCGGGCGCAGGTCGGGCCCACGCTGCTGGTGAGCGAGTACGTGTCGCCGGAGTGCGCGGAGCTGCTGCGCGCCCGCGGCCTGGCGTTCGCCGACGCCGCCGGGAACGTGTTCCTCGACGCCCCGGAGTACCTCGTGCTCGTCACCGGGCGCCGGTCGCCGACGCCAGTAGTCGATCCCAGCGAGCGGCTCGCTGCGGCTGCGCTCCAGGTCGCGTTCGTGCTGCTGCGGGACCCGGACGCAGCCAGCCTCGGCGTCCGCGCCCTCGGTGCGACGGCGGGGGTGAGCCACGGCGCAGCCGCCAACGCGCTGCGGACCTTTGCGCGTCGCGGGTGGGTCGATGGTGACGGCGCGATCACCGACGCGCACGGCCTCGCTGCGGCGTGGGTCGCGGGCTTCGCCGATCGGCTGGGGCCCAAGCTGGTGCTGGCCCGCGCGGCCTGTCCGGGAGCACCGAGCGTCGAGGCCTGGGCGCGCAGCGTTGTCGACCGCGTCTCGCCCGACCTGCTCGGGGGCGAGGCCGCGGCGATGGTCGCGGATCTCCCGCTCCGAGGTCCGACCGGCTCGGTGTACGTCCGCGCGTGGGACGCGGCCACGATGAAGCGCCTGCGGCTCGCCCCGAGCGCGGACGGCCCGATCACCGTCCGCTCGGCGTTCGCGCCATCGCTCGGCGACCCGGTCGATCCGCGCCTGGCCGATCCGCTGCTCGTGCTGGCGGAGCTCTCGGCCCTCCCCGACGAGCGACTCGACGAGACGCGCGCGGCGCTGCGCGAGCGGGTGTCGGCGAGGTTCGCGCCGTGATCGACATCGTCGAGCGAGTCGCCCTCGACGTCGGAGAGGTCGCCGCTGCCGTCGGCACCCGCGCGCTCCTGGTCGGCGCATACGCCCGCGACCTGTGCCTGGACGTCGGATCGCCGACGACCCGCATGACCAACGACGCCGACTTCGCGGTCCTCCTCGACAGCTGGGGCGCGGTGGACGCCCTGTTCACCGCGTGCGGTGAGCGGTTCCGCGACGTCGATCGGGCCGAGCTGAAGATGCGTGCGGGGTGGGGACCATTAGCACAGCGCGTCCAGGACCAGGCGCAGGAGGCCGAGGTCGGTCTCCCGATCAGGTCCGCCCCCGTCGTGATCAGGCACCCCGCCCGACTACACCCCGGGGAGTCACCACCGCGTCGAGAATCAGGTTGTGGTCGAGCTCGAGCCCGATGTGGCCCTTGTACCCGTTGATCGGCGTGGACTTCGACTTCCGGCCGTGGCGCATCTGCGGGTCGGTGACCGAGATCTGGCGGTCGGGCGCCGTGCCGTCGATGATGCGCTGCCCACCATCGGGGTCCGGCTCGATGTCCTGCGCCACCATACGGTCGAGCTGGGCCAGTGCGCTCTGCAAGGCGGCCTGTTCCTCGCGCTTCCCTGCGCGCGCGGGTGGGCGGCGACCCAGACTCGGAACAGCTCTACGTCCGCCAGCAGCCGTTCCAGAGCCTGCTTCTTCGCGACGACCTCGTCGTCCCAGTCGATGTCGAGCCGTGCCTTGACGCTCGACCCGCCGATGACGACCAGCCCGGCCGAATCGATGACCTGGGCAGGAACGAGGTCCCCTACGTCGGCCGCGCACGCCCCGGCTCGTAGTCCTCGGTGTACATCTCCGCCAGCTTCGCCTGGAACGCCTCGTTGAGGAGGCTGTGCCGATGGAGCCGCAGGAACCGGAAGATGCGGCCAGTGCGCTTCAGACGACTGCAGATGCGCTGCTCCGCCCGGGTGAGCTCGCGTCGCGGGTTCCATCGGATCGCCTCGCGCATTGCCATGGAAGACCTCCGCCCGAGAGGAGATCAGACCGGTGCGACGCTGTCGATCATCGCGCCGCAAGCGACTGCCGGACGGGGGC
Organism: Myxococcota bacterium; assembly: GCA_040079715.1. Taxonomy (GTDB): domain Bacteria; phylum Myxococcota_A; class UBA796; order UBA796; genus JACKER01. The sequence goes on from JBEBJW010000166.1 coordinate 2,403, forward strand.
GGAGATCGTCGAACCGCGGCTCTCGGCCGCTGGCCTGCCAGCCTCAGTCCGCCACTCTGGACGGAGCCTGATCGGCGCTCTAGAACGGCGCAACCGGGTAGCGAAGGTAGTAGATCGGAGTCAATTCGCGGATCAGGACCCCGTTGACCTCGTTGCCGACGTACCTGCTGACGTGTCCCGAGAACTCGCGCAACGACACGGTCATGAGGTCGATAGATCGACCCGAGGCCAGGTAGTAGTCCACGCCCTTGCGCCCCGGCCCCGTGTTCATCAAGGTGCTCGGGAGCTCGCCCTTCAGCTGCCGCTGGATCACCTGCTGTCGCAGCTGCTCGTGCATGACCTTTCCGAACTCCTTCGGATTGCGCACCAGCTGCGGGAACATCTTGGAGACCTGGGGCGCAAGGGCATCTGCCATCTCCTGCAGCTCGGCGGCGAGACTGCCTTCGATTTGGGGAAGCTGCACGGCTGCCGGGGGGGGCATCAATGCTCCGGCCATAAGCAGAGCGGAGATCGCCAGCCCGATGCTCGCGTCTCGATCGAGACGCCGGTAGGTCTCCGCGCGATCGAAGACCGTCGCCGTGCTCGGAGTGGCGCCGGGCAGGTACCCCGGGTACGGTCCGAACTCGCTCAGGGCATCGCCCACAACGATGGGGTCCGCACATCCACCGGGATACCCGACACAGAGCGTCGGATCGATTTCCGGTAGGTCGATCCACGTGTCCGTGTAGGTGTAGCTGCTGCTGATCGTTTGCCCGGCGTCCGCATCACGACGCGTGACGATGGTGACCTGGATGCGACGGGCGCCGGAGGGGTCAGCATAGTTTATGGGATCACCGCCGGTGTAGGCGAACAGATCGCACCCCCGAGGGTCTCTGGCACACTGGTCCGGGTTGGCGAGCATCCAGAGGTCCGGGCTGCCGAATTGACCGAAGCGAGGGTCATAGGCCCGCCGACCCAGGTGGATGAGTCCGAGGTCCGGCAACGCGACGCCCCCTTTCGCTCTCGCACCGACTTCCGCTGGCACTGGCGCGCCGAACGCATCGGCACCGGCGTCCTCGAGCCGATCGCCTCGCCCGTCCCTCGCCTCGAACACGAACTCGCCGCCGTTCACACTCCCGATCGGCTGCTGGTCGACGTCGATGGAGACGTGCAGACCACGTTCGGTCACCGAGACGTCCCCGTCGCCGAGCCAGTACCGGTCATCCCGTTCGATGGCGACGACGAGATCGTTGTCGTCGTAGACGTACCGACCTCCGCGCCCGTCCGATATGATCCTCCCGCGGGCGTCCAGCGCCACGGGGACGCCGTCGATCGACGTGGGGATCCCCAACGAGTTGACGGTCCAGGAGTGGTCCCCGGACGTGACCGACTCCGACGTTCGATCGATGCGCAGGGCGGGGGAGTCCCCGACGACCCTTTCGTCCAACCGCCCGAAGGAGCCGGCGGAGAAGCCGTGACGGGTACCACCCACGGTGTCCCCCCGCAGCTGATCCGTCCTTGAATAGTCGTAAGTGTGGTGAACCGCCCGTCCATCCGCGAAGTACGACTCTTCCTGCAACAATCCCGTGGTGGGCGAGAGGGCGGCGGTGTAGCTGCTGACCGTTCGTCCGCCGTCCAGGTGTGTCGCCTCGGCCAGGCGACCATCCGTGAACCACGCCATTCTCAGCGACTCCTCAGCGTTCGCCGCAGTCATCGAGGTGCTTGTGCGGGCGATGGTCGCTGCGCTGTGGCCGTCGATCAGGACCTCCGCCACCCGCCCCTTCGAGTCCAATTCCCAGGCCACATGTGTGCGCTCGCGACGGCCGTCCGGATGGGTGGCCTCCACGAGTCGGGAGGCGAGTCGTCCGTCCGCGTAGTAGCCGAACGTCTCCTCCAGCGTGACGACACCCACCTCCAGCTGGGCGACGGTGGTGCGGGTCTTCACCCTCCGGAGCGCGTCGTATGCGTAGGACCGGAGGAAGCGGTCCGTGCGGACCGCCTGGAGCTCCCCCGCCGTCGCGCTGCCGATGGGCAGGTACGTGCGATTCCAGGCGACCTGCGGCCCCATCTGGGACGTGGAGACGGAGCTCGTCAGTTGCGAGGTCGCAGGGTCGAAGGTGAGCCTCTCCACCCATGCGACATTTCCCGCAGTGACGGTTCGCGTGGCAGGAAGGAGCGAGCCGGGACGCATCTCCTCCTCGATCCGGATCGGCGGACCCTCCCCGTCTGCCCGGATGACGTTCACCTCCGCCACACCGAGCGCATGGTATCGGTAGGTCCGGGTCTCGCGGCCGTCGAGGGTGAGTCTGGCGATTCGGCCGAGGACGTCGCGCTCCACGATCAAGGATGCACCGTCTATGGCACGCCAGGTGGACTTCGACCGCCCGGGGCTCTCCGTCACCTCATACATCGGGCCCCCGCTGCGCTCAACCGAGCGCGTCCAACCTCCGTCGGTCGTCACCGAGAGACGGGTCTGGCCGGAGAGGGTGGTGCCGCCGATGCGCACGTCCCAGGTGCGATCCGCACCGTCGAGGTGCGTACCGGCATCGTCCAGAAGCTCTCGGAGCTGGGTGGGTGAGTCGACGGAGGCGCGCAGGTCGCCAGACGGCGAGAACAGGGCGGCTCGTTCCGAATCCACGCTCGCGGCTCTCACGACACAGTCCACGGCACCATCGGAGCTGCACAGATCGTCCAGGAGCACCATCGCGCTCCCGTCGGGCAACGCCACCTGGCGAGAGACTCCGAGCATCCGACCGTCTGCGGTGATGGTCGTGGTCCGATCCAGCAGGCCGGCCGCGGTCGCCTCCGCCCGGACCTCCGCGACAAGCGCCTCGCCCTCGCCCCCCGCCTCCGTCGTCGAACGGACGACACCGTTCTCGAAGCGATCGAAGCTCTGGCGTACGCCGTTGCGATACCGGATCTCCTGGAGTACGTCCCGTCCTGGCTCCCAGGTGAGATCGGCCGCGCCGTCCGGACCGATGACCCGGGACGCGCGGCGCGACCCGCCGTCGTACTGGAAGAGGGTCGGCATCTCGCCACCTCGGGAAGCCACGGTGACGCGGCCCCGGCCGTCCCAGCGAGTCTCGTTGAGCTTCGTCCTCCGACCGTCTTCCTCAAGCCACGTCGTCCTGCTGCGATGTCGGGTCTCGGTCAGGATCGAGTATGTGAAGTCTCGGGACGGGTCCCGGTGTCGTCCCTCGAAGGTCCGCTCACCATTCTTGCCGAACCTGGTGGTGAGGACGTCGCCGTCGCGCTCTTCGTGAATCGCGTTTGGAGAGCTGCCGTGGTTGTCTGGGAGGTACTCGTAGCGCTCGCTCGAGGTGATTCCCTCGATTGGGGCCTCCCCCTGCCGGTAGTAACCCCGAGTCGTGGTGCGCGTGAGTAGACGGTCGTTCGCGTGGTCGGGATACTCCCACACGGAGTCGACTCGCGAGAACATCATCGGGTCCCGACCCCGGACGGTCTCACGAATCACGCGAGGAGCCATCCCGAGGAGTTCGATCTCGATGTCGCGTTGCTCCTCAACCTGATCATGGCGGAGATCGTCACAGGTGCCCGGATCATGAGGAACCACGCTTCGATAAAGCGAAACGACCTGATGGGCTGTGCCGCCCACGAACGGCCGGGGATTGTTGTAGCAGATCAAGGTCCACTCGGCCGGACGGCCGGGCGCTTCGAGGCCGACGGCCCTGGGAACGATCTCGGGTGGGGCTCCGCCCGGTTCGCGTCGGGTCCAGTCGTACTGGACGGCCAATCGGACCCCGAGGCCGTCGTCCATGGTGGAGAGGAGGCCGGATCGGGGGTCGGCGCCACTCAGCTCGTTCGCACTCAGGAATGTGGCCGGGCACCGAGGTTCCTGCGTTCGCGCAGGCATTCCGCTCGGGCATCGGTTCTGCGCGTCGGGTACCTCGAGCGCGACCTCAACCCACGTCAGCAGTGCATTGCCACGCTCCGAGAAGCCACCGGGAAGGATCACGGCGTTGCCTGCCTTCGACGCAATCTTCTTCACCCAGCCCTGTCCGGCCTCGTAAGCGAAGACCTCGAGCTCCGTCTGCAGCGACGGTGTTTGGCAGATCCGGACGATGGACGGACGTCGATCGAAGGGCAGCCACCGGGTGAGCCCATCGCCGCAGTCGGTGCGCGATGTAGCGACGGGGATCTCGACCGGAACCGCGAAGACGTGCGGGCGCCCGCGCTCTCCCCGGAACACCTTCGCCGGCGCTCCCGTCGAGAGCTCCACGAAGTCGAGGACGTCGTCGTCCTCAATGTCGACGAGCTGGTGTCGAGCGCCGTCGCGGAGCGGACCCATCGCCGAGGAGCGGGTGAACGGGCCGAAGGGGGCCTCGGGTGTCGCCCCCGAGATCGCTGCACTGACGAAGCCGTCGGTCGTCACGAGGAGCAGGTCCGCGATCCGGTCGGAGCCAACGTCCACCACCTCGAGCTCTGTCCTCACCGGGAGGGGCGCGCCGGTGCCGATCGACGACTGCCACGCTCCCAGCGGCGTGACGGCGGGAAGCTCGAGCGTCTGTTCGCTCAGCACCTCACCGGGACTGACGGAACAGACGGTGAGTCGAATCTGCAGGAGATCGGCCTGAGCCGCGAAGACTCGGACCGGCATCCCACCGTTGATGCCGGGAAGACTGAGGACCTGATGCGGTTGGACGAGACTGCAGCGGGGCTCCAACCGGTCGGGTTCGTGGCGGAAGGAGTAGCCGTCACCGCTCGTGTAGAATGCGTTGAACGGAATGATCTGGGCATCGATGCGCCCATCCAGATCGTAATCGGCCAGGGAGACGTATTTGTCTTCGAACAGCGCCGTGTGCCAGTCGAGCTGCGACGCCCGGAGCAGCCGATTGAACTCCGCCTCGACCGGGACCTCGGTTAGTGGCCTCTCCGAGTAGTAGGTGAGCGTCCAGGTGCGCGCCGCATCCGCGGTGTCGCCTTCGAACGAACGGACGGACGTGAGCGTCTCGCCCTGGTGCGCCAGCTCGACCCTGCGCGTGGTGACCCAGCGCTGTCCGTCTTCGTCCCGGCTCTCGAGCGTGGCGTTGCTGACGAGGCGAACACCCTGCGGACCCTCCCGATACTCGAACCGCCATCGCTCGAGCGGTGAACCGTGTTCCAGACCGGTCACGCTTACCAGCTGGTCTCCGGACCACTCGAAACGAGCCTCCTCCTGGTCGGTCTGGAGGGAGGCGAGACGGTACTCGCAGGGCCCCGAGGCACACAACGCGGCATCCTGCGTCATATACTCCCAGTTGGTGCCATCCTGCATGAAGAGTGTGGCGTCCGACCGGAAGTACGTCCTGTCGAGCCGCGCCTGACGAAACACGGCACCGGTTGCATCGTCGGCGACGAACGAACCGAACGGCGACTCGAGGGTCGGCAGCCCACCGCCGACCCCCGGGCGCTGAACCATGGTGAGATAGAGGGTAAGCCAGCCTCGCCCCCAGTCGGAAGGAACCCGACCCGACGTTCCCGCACGGTATGCCGGAGTGAGCGGCAATGGGATCCGAAGTCGCCGGAACGCGAAGTCGAAGGGTGTGGGAACGGCAATCTGCCCGGCTGCGGCGCTCTCCGAGGCCGCTTCGAAACGGCCGATCCTCCTGGGCTGTTCGACCACCTCCTGCGGTGGCACGCGGAGGGGTGTGCAGGAGACCAGAAAGGGCAACACGGCATACATGCGGGCTCCGGTTTGGGGAGTTCCAGCCTAACACAGGCAGTGGTCGGAACCGTATAGATGACCCACCGCGCCACCGTCCTGAAGGTGGACCTCGTGCCGTGCGGGTCGATCGAGGCGCAACCCGGGACGCTGTCCCTACGTGGCTCCCGTCGCAGGCTGAACACGCAGGGGCTCACCGAGTGCAGTACCCAGGTCCTCGTCCCGCCGCCGGCCGGGTTCGTAGTGCTGAAGCTCCTCGCGTTCGTCGACCGCCGCGAGCCGCGTGATCTGCGCGATCTCGGTCACGTCCTCCGCCACTTCCCATTCGACCCCGACTGGGATCTGGGGTGACGACGAGCTTCTGGCTGCCTTGGCCGACGGCTCGCTGGTGCTCGACGACGCCCGCGCCTGGTACGCCGGGCGCCAGATCCGCCGAGACTTCACGCCAGACACGCTCTCGGCATGGCGTGCGGCCGTCGAGCGGCTGGTGGCCGAGCGCGGCCCTCCGGGCCTTGCTGGTCGACACAAGAGACTCGGACGAGCGGCTCGTGATGGCCGATCGCATGCTGTCGGTGGTCCTCCGAGCCTCGCAGTAGCCGTCAGCGCTTTCGAGCGGCGACGGCGTCGCTCGCGGGTGGCTGCTCGGCTGCGGTTGGGACGGGAGGTGCCTCAACCTGCTCGATGGCGCGGGCGAGGTGGTACCTGCGGAGGTTCTCCAGCAGCCGCTTGCCCTCATCGTACGGCAGGTAGAACACCAGGACCCTCGCCGAGCCGGCGTGGCAGTCCGGCTCGCAGACCTCACCGATGTCCGCGGGGCACACCGGGCACGGAAACGAGTCGGGAAGCGGGAGTTCGCCGAGTCCGGGGATCACGATCGGACGGTATCCGTCCCTTGGCCGATCCGCGGTTCCGTCAGGTCTCAGCTCGGTCTGCGCCACGCAGGCGAGCTGGGTTCGTCAACTCCGCCAGCGCGAACGCGGACCGGGCGCGGCTTGCCGCGGGTGGCCACCGTCATGTCCGATCCGGCGACGATGCTCGTCTGGATCTTGAACGCCGATGTCGGGTTGGGCTGGGACCTCGAGATCGCCATGTCGTCGGGTGACGCGAGGCGGCTCGCACGTCGGCCCGTTCCCCACGCTTCCCGCGCGCCCCGCGGGAAGCGGTCCGGGTAGAACGCCGTCGATCGCCGACCTACTCCTCCGACGTGGACGCGGCGCACGGGGCGTCGGCCACCGGAGAGCACCGCATGGCCACCACCAAGACCAGGAC
>JBEBJW010000167.1:0-9274 GCA_040079715.1 Myxococcota bacterium
AGGGGCGGTCGCGGAGCGACCCGGCCCTCGAGGGCCAGTCGCGCAGCGACCGAACGGAGTGAGCGCGCAGGGAGGCCGACGGCGGAGGCGCGGAGCGCCGGAGCCGGGGCGCCAGGATCCGCCGACGAGCTCAGCTCGACCTGGTCGGCGTCGCGGGACGGAGGACGCGCCACTGCTCGTTCTCGGTGCTCCCCTCGAACACCGTGTACCGGCCCGGGGCGAGCGGGATCCGCAGCGGACATCGACGCGCGTCGGGGTCGGTCGTCGCCCGCGCCATGGTCTCCGCGCGGTCCATCGCGCTGCCGACGACGATCTCGTCCGTGACGTCGAGCGCCCCGCACGGCCGGATCGGCGCCTCCATCGCCGCCAGCGCCGCCCGGAGCCGCGCCACGTGGATCACCTCCTCGTCGTCGTCGGGTTCGTCGTCCAGATCGTAGTGCTGGAGCACGACCACGGTGCCGTCGTCGCCGAGCCCGATGTCGAACACCCCGCCCTCGTGCTCGATCGGGACCACCACCCGGTCGCCGACCCACACCGGACCCACCTCGCCGGCGAGCCGGACGATGGTGTCGGGGGCCTCCCGGTCACCGTTCCACCGCGCGTAGCTCGACGCCGGACAGATCAGCATCGGGACCCGCTCGATGTTCCCCACCCGCTCCAGCAGCCAGTTCATCGTCGTCCTCCAGGGTTCGTCAGGTCGCCGACCGCTCGAGGAGCGCGTCGATCGGGTACGACGTGAGCCCGGCGCCGACCCTGGGCTCGTCGTCGGCGCGGACCCACGCCCCCACCACCAGGCGTCCGCCCCACCAGCGCATCGCCGGTGACGGGTCCGACCGCAGCGCCGACAGCTCGCCGGCCCCGAACTTGGGATCGAGCCGTCCCGGCGGCGGCTCGTGCGCGGGGAGCACGAACCGCTGCGTTCGGGTAGCCACGTCGACGATCCCGATCGTGCCGGCGGTCGCGTCGTGGTGGGAGGCGTTCGGCGCGCGCAGCACCGCGAGCAGCGTCCCGGTGGGGTCGAACGCGGGCCACCCGCCGGTCGGGCGCCGGGCCGACGGCAGCGCGACGCACTCGGGCGCCCAGCAGAACTGCGCGAGCGGGTCGCCGGTCTCGGCGTCGTACACGGTCGCTTTCAGGTCGCGGCCGAGCACGACGAGGCGGGCCCCGTCCGGGGTGAACGCGTGCCCCTGCGTGTCCGCCGCGATCGCCCACCGGACCCGGAGCGAGGGGAGGTCGATCCGCACGAGCTGCCCGGACGTCGAACCTCCGGTGACCGCGTCCCCGCGCGGGCTGACGACCCCGACGTACCCGGGGAGGGCCGCGAGCGGCGCGAGATCCGGGTACCGGAACACCGCGCCGCCGAGGGCTCCGCGGGTGCCGCTCGCCAAGGTGTCGGCGAGGAGCAACCCGTCCGGACCCGCGCGCTCTGCGAGGACGAACGAGTGGAACCCGACGGGGACCTCCTGGTCGCGGAGCACCGCGCCGGTCTCCGCGTCCAGCCAGAACACCCGGCCGGGGAGGGTCGCGGTCGACGCGACCACCCGGCCCTCGCGGTCGAACGCCACGCAGACCCGATCGTCCACGGTGTGGCCGGGGACGAGCGTGGTCTCCCACGACAGCGCGCCGGTCTCCGCGTCCCAGGCGCAGACGCGGTGCCCGCCGCGCTCGCCCGCGACGAGGGGGCCACCCGACGCGGACCCGTCGAACGACCAGACCGCGTCCCAGCTGGGGATCGACAGGCGCTGACCGACGCGCTCCGGGCCCCTGGCCGGTGGGACCTTCGGTGGGACCTTCGCTGGTGGCACCGCTGAGGTCCGCTCGGCGGCGGGGAGCTTCAACAGCTTCGGGAGCCAGCGCTCCTCGGCGGCAGACAGCCGATTGCCGGTGGCGTCGATCGCGCGGAGACCCGGCATCGCGGTGGCGAGCTCGGTGAGGTGGGCCATCCGACAGCACCACAGGTCGAGGTGGGTCAGGTGGGTCAAGCGGGGGAGGTTCGCCGGTAGCCGCTCGAGGCCGAGGCGCTTCGCCCGCAGGCTCCGGAGGGCCGGGAGGGCGGTCACCTCCTCCGGGAGCTCGAACCGGGGGAGCGCGGCCCCGTGGCGGTCCCACGGGTCGTCGCCGGGTTCGGTGGGGACCAGCTCGAGCTCCTCGAGCGCCGTCAGCGCGGGGAGCTGCGCCCGGTGGGCCTCCAGCAGCTCGAACGGGATCTCGAGCTGGCGGAGCTGGGGGAACGGCAGCCCCCCCGGCAGGTGTCGGAGCGACGGCGGGAGCCGCAGCACGACGAGCTGGCGCAGCGCCGCGAGCGCGCCGGGCAGGGCGGTGAGGCCGTCCCACCCCTGCAACCGGAGCTCGCGCAGCGGGGTGAGCCGGCCGATCGCGTCCGGGAGGGTCCCCTCCACCCGATCGTCGACCGACAGCGTGGCGAGTCGATCGAACCGACCGAGCTCCGTCGGGAACGCGCCGGTCACGTCGAGGTGGGCGCCGAGCGGGGCGCGGCCGGCGAGCGAGTCCCGCGCGACCTCGTCGATCGACCGCGGCGCGACGCACCACCGGACCCGCACCTGGCCGTCGTCGCGCACCGCCACCTGGCTCGGCCACTGGAGCTGGACCCACAGCTCGGCCACCCGGCTCGGCTCCCGGTCGAGCACCTCGATCCCCGGGGCCCCCTCGGCGCTCCAGGTCACGCCGATCGCCGCACGAGGCACCGGACGAACTCGCTGTCGTCGCTCCGCGCCTCGAGCAGGATCTCGTAGGTCCCGGGCGGGAGTGGCACGAGGATCAGCGTGCCGTTCGTGGCATCCTCGTCGCTCGCGTTCAGCTGTCCGAGGACGACGGGGGCGGCGGGGACGATCGCGGGCACGTGCGGCACGCCGGGGTAGTACGCGTCGCGGTACCGCGCGGTGTCCGCGTCGTGCGCCGGGACGGGGTTGTACGCGAGGGTGAGGGCGAGGTGCCCGGATCGCACCTCGATCCGACCGCGCTCGAGGACCTCGCCGAACGGACGGTCCAGCGCCGCCACCAGCTCGTCGCCGGTGAAGTGGGACGTCACCGGCACGGTGATCGCGACCGAGGTCAGCAGCCACACCTCGTCGGTGCCGCGCCGAAACACGGTCGGTCCCTTGAGTTCGAGGTCCGGGGCGTACGCGGTCCCGCCGTCGAGCTCCACCGGGCCGTCGTCGAGGGTCCCGTCGTCCCCGAGGTACGACGCCACCAGCAACCCGAGGTCACCGACGACGACCGGGGTGGACGGGTGGCTGTTGTTGTAGATGGATCCGATGAGCTCGAACGGCTGACCCACGCGGCCTCCTGGTGGGAGGACGGTTATCTCCGTCGGGGATCCCCGGGGTCGGTTCTCACAGACGCTCACGCATGCGGGCGGTTCGCCCTGACCACGGCAGCTCGGCGTGGCGGGGTCCGCCAGCGCTCAGGTCGACGCTGCGCGCAACACCGCGACGATCCGTTCTGTGGCGCGTTGATACACGGGCTGCGTGCACGGCTCGGGTGGTCCCGAACAGCAACGCCGCCATCCGGCGGTCGAGGTCTCGCTTCAGGACCGCAGCGTCGGCGACGCCGAGGGCGTCCTCCAGCTTGTCCTTGTTCACGAGGCGGTCGGCGCGCTTGTCGTTCGCGAGGTCCTCCAGCTCGGGGCCGCGACCGATGTCGTCCAGCGCCCGATCGAACAACAGGAACGCGCCCTCCGACATCGGGTTGAACACCACGCCGTCGAGGTTCGGGAACGCGGGGCGCAGGGCCTCCACCAGGTCGTGGAAGTTGGCGCGCCGGGCGTCGAGCTCGGGCTTCGTCCGACACTCCGCGTCGCGGAACACCAGCACGGGGTCGCGGAGGCGGGCGCCGGCCCGGCGGTGAATCCGGGTCCGGAGCTCCTGGTGGACGTGCTTCTGGTGGGCGAGCACGATCTTGTCCTTCTCGACGTACAGGTGGACGACCTGCGCGTCCGGGGGCCCGTGGGTCTGTGCGAGCCGCTCGACGAACGCGAGGATCGCCTGGTGGTTCGAGCGCTGGTCGGTGACCACCCACACGAACCGCCCGGTCCTGTCCGGAGCCGGGTCCGTCACGTCCCGTCCTCGGGCATTTCCCGGGCCTCGAGCAGCGCACCTTCGCCCAGCCCGAGCTCGATCACCGCTTCGTCCGACCCGTGGATGGCGCTCAGCCGGCGGAGGAGGGTTCCGGCACCCGGGCTGCGGGTCGCGACCCACACGCGGGTCGAGTCGGCGAGCTCGCTGACCAGCGGGGCGGCGTGGGTGGCGACGATCAGTTGGCGCTGCGTGGCGAGCGTCTTCAGCAGCTCGGCCGGGCGCTGGAGCGACTTTCGGAAGAACTGAGCGCTCGGCTCGTCGAGCAAAAGGACCGAGAGCTGCGTCGGGGGGTCGAGCGCCAGCGCCAGGAGCCACGCCTCGACCACCGTACCGTCGGACGCGGCCTCGAACGCGAGCGGATCCGGCGTCCCTTCGTAGAACTCCACCCGTGAGGCGCGCGGGGTCCGGAACTCGGTCCAGCCGACGAACTCGCCCATCAACCGCAGGAACGACGCCCGTTGGCCCGGTCGGTCGTTCGCGAGCCGGATGAGCCGGGTGGTCGCGTCTTCGCCGTACCGGTGGGGGAGCGGGTCGAGCGGGGACTCCCGCGCGGGGCGGTCGAACGGCGCCGCGGCAGCGCGCATCGCGACCGGCGTGGGCTGCACGACGCACAGGCCCCGGAGGAACCGGAGCGGGGCCGCGAGGTCCGGGTGGGAGATCGGGTCGGCGCCGAGCGTGACGGCCGGGAGCTGCGGATCCACGTACACTGGCACCAGCGGGATGGCGTCGGTCGCGTCGACCCGCCGGACCCGAACCCCGGTCCGATCGCGGTGGATCAGCGGGTGCGTAGGCCCGACAAGCATCTCACCGACGATCCGCCACCCATCGTCGACCGGTCCGATCGCGACCTGGTACCCGAAGTCGTTCTGTCCGAGCCGGAACCCGAGCTCGACCTCGATCTGCCCGGCGCCGAACGCTGACCGGTTCACGTCGAATCGGTCGGTGGGGTCGTACAGGTTCCCGCGGAGGTGACCGCGGAACGCGCCCGGCCCGTGGCGCACGAGATCGCCTACGAGGCCGATCGCATCGAGCACCGACGACTTGCCTGACCCATTGCCACCGACCACTACCGTCCGGTCGATCGCGGGATCGAACGCCGCGTCGATCACGGCGCGGTAGCCGCGAATCCGGACCTGGACCAGCCGATCAACCACCATCGAGCACCACCCTCGCCGCGAGCCCGTGGACGATACCCTCGATCCGGTCCGCGATCCGGCCGAGCACGGAGGCGACGGCAGGGGGCGCGCGGTCGGCCGCCTGCCGCCACGGTGCGGCCGGGTCGGACGCGAACGGCCACCCGTCGAAGTCGACGTGGAGCGGGTACCCGGCCTCGCCCCGCGCGATCTGGTCGATCAACGACCCGATCTGCTCGGGGGTGGCGCGCTCGATCAGCCGCTCGAGCATCGCCGACCAGGTCGGATCGGACGCGGTGCCGGTCGGGAGGGCGGCCGAGACCAGCGTGACCGCGTCGTCGACCCGATCCGCGTCGAGGGCGTCGGCGGCGAGGGCGGCGACCTGGCGAGCGTCGAGGAGCCCGAGCGAGCCTCGGACCGCGGGGAGCCAGCGGCTCAGCGGGTGCCCGTCCGACGCGCGCGCCATGATCCGCCGCAGGTGGTCGACGTCGGCTCGGGCAGGGGACAACGCGGCGAGGTCCCGCCACTCGGGGTGCTCCACCGCGTTCGACAGGGCGTCGAGCCACCGGTCGGAGTCGGCGGCGAGCGCGGCGTCGACGAACGGCCAGACCCGCTCCGGCTCCGGCCAGGCGTCGCCGCGGAGGACGGTGGCGACGATCGCCCAGCCGACCTCGACCTCGACCGCTCGTCGCAACGCGTCCGGCGCCCGGCTGGGGTCGCTCTCCGGCCAGTTCGGCCAGTCCCCGAGCTCGGCGACCAAGGTCCGCACCGCGTCGTCGGGGAGGCGGGTGTCGGCGGCCGGCGCGCCCGCGGCCCGTTCGGTCAGCCGACGTACGATCGACACTGCGTCGCCCGGATCCGGCTTCGGGGCGCGGTACACCAGCCAGTCGGACAGCGCGTGGGCCACCATCCCGCGCACCCCCGCGTCCGGGTGGCCGGCGAGCCCGAACAACGCCGGCGCCCGGGCCTCGAGCGGAGCCACCAGCACCAGCGACGGCAGGAGGTGCGCGACCTCGGTCGGGGGCACGGACTCCGGTCGCTCGAGGAGGGGGACCAGATCGAGCGCCGCACCGAGCTGGGCGCCGCTGACCACCGGGCCCGAGATTCGCTGCCGGAGCTCGTCTCCGAACGCGTCTCGCCCGGCGTGGAGCACCGCCGCCCGCAGCGTCGAAGGGACCCGCCGCCAGCCGGCGCCGAGCAGCACCTCGCGGAACAGCTCGGGCCGCAGGTCGATCCACTCCCGGAGCAGCGCCGAGCCGAGCCAGCCGGCCGACGGCTCACGCTCGAGCGTCGCGGCGACCCGGTCCAACAGGCCCACCAGGCCATCGACGGTGGTGATCCGGTCCGCCACCTGTTCGGCGGCGGCCCGCAGGACCTCTGTCCGCCCAGGTCGGAACATCGCCATCCCGTGAACCACCTCGCTCCAGCCCGCGTCGCCCGACGCCACCCGTCCACCGATGCAGACCGGGTCGTCGACCAGCGAGTCGGGTCCGGCCATCAGCCGCCACGCGCGGTACGCGGGGTCGGTGGGGAACGCGGCGAGCGCGCGCCCGAGGCGACCGGTCGAGGCGAGGCCGCGGGCGAGGTAGTCGAGGACCACCCGCTCCGCCTCCTTCCATCCGTCCCAGTAGTCGGACTCCCCGAACGCGCCCTCGACCCGGCAGAGGACGAACTCGGCGAGCCCCTCGAGGTCGTCGGGCTTCTCCGACGGCCGCCCGCCGTGCGCCTGCGAGTCCCACAGGCGGCGCAGCCCGGCCCACGCCGCGGCGCGCCCCTCGCCGAGGCCGGAGGCGGTGGACTTCACCAGCAGCTGGACGATCTTGTCGCGCCAGGCGATCACCTCCGGGTGCTGGCTCCATGGCACCGAGGTGAACCGGAGCGTCATCCCGACGGTGCCGGACACCGGGATCGCGTCCCCGAGCAGCCGCTCGGCCACACCGCCGAGGAGCGCTGCGATCGCGAGCGCGGCGCGCACGTCGGCGGCCTGCCGTTCGATCCTCTCCACCACCGCGGTGGTGTGGCCCGGTCGGGGGTTCAGCGGGTCGGCGAGCTGCTTGCCCAGGGCGACGAGATCGAACGTCGGGTCTGCGCGGTGGAGCTCCATCAGCGCGTCCACGGCCCAGCCGACTCGCTCGGTCCACCAGCCGACCGTTGCGATCAGCCGGGCCGCGTCGGTGGCGAACTGCGTCGACAGCGTCCCGAGGTACCCGGCCGACCACCCGGAGGTGCCCTCGAACGGCGCGGGCCTACGGAGCCGATCGCGGGCGGCGTCGGCGACCCCCGCGGCGGCGGCGGCGATCGGGAGCGACAGCCGGGCGACGTCGGTCGCGGCGCGGACGGCCTTCTGGGCGACCGAGAACTCGCCAGTGGCCACCTGGTCGGTCAGCGCGCCGAGCTGGTCGATCAACGGCCGCTCGAGGTCGGTGAACTGGGCGAGCCGGCGGGCGGCCGTCCATTGAAGCGCGGCCGGCAGCGCCGACACCCCGGCGGTGAACCGTCGGTGGTCCGACGGCCGGATCAGCCGCTGGAGGAGCGCGCCCACCAGCGCCGGCGACCGCTCCTCGATCCGGGAGCCGCGCGTCCGGACGAGCTGATCGTCGTCGAGGGTCGCCAGGATCCGTGTCACCGAGGCGTCTTCCACGCCGGCACGCTCGGCGACCGCCCGCAGATCGGGCGCGTCGGTGGCAGCGAACGGGAGCAGCAGCAGGATCCACCCGAGCGCGTCCACGCCGGCCGCACCCTCGTCGCGGACCCGGTCGATCACGTCGCCCACCGCGTCGCGGACCGCGGGTATCCCGCCGTTCGTCCCGAGCAATGCCGCGGCGGCCTCGGGCCGATCCCCGCTGAACGCGACCACCATCGCCAGCCAGTCCTCCCGGCTGGTGGGGTGGAGCGCGCGGACCCAGTCGCGGAGCTCGTCGGGGGACAGGGGCTCGAGCTCGATCCGCTCGTACGTCGGATCCTCGGGGAACGCGGGCGCCTGGCCCGGGGACAAGAACGCGACCAGCGCCCGGTCCGGCCGATCCACGCGGATCAGCCTCGCCACGTCCAGCGCGAGCGGGCTCGGGGGGACGACCACCACGTACGCCCCCGGCTCCGCGGCGAGCTCCAGCGCCGAGGCCGCGAGGACCGAGAGCTGGGCGGGCTGTGGCGCCTCGACGTACACCGGCACGCGCGGGCTTGCTGTGGTGGTGGGCGTCCGGTACAGGTCGAATGCGAGCGCCCGCGCGAGGTCCGGCGCGCTCGACCCGACCGCTCCGACGACCACGATCCGCTGCTTGCCCGCGTCCAGGCGCCGGCGGATCTCGGCCAGCTCGTCCTCGCGCTTCGGGGGCAACCTCGGACGGGTCTGCTCGGATCCCGGGCGCAGCAGATCCTGGCCGACCGCGGACCCGAGCCCGTAGGCTCGCGCGACCCACCCGTGTGCCCGAAGCAGCGTCTCGAGGTCCTGGCGCGCGGTGAGGTGCAGCATGAACCCGTCTGGCCGCCGCATCGGGTCGTTCGGGGGGACCCGCACGTTGGTGACGACCCACCATTGCCGGTCGGGGTGCCGGTCCACGTCGGCCTTGATGCGCCCGTCAACTGCGCTCCGTGCGCGCTTTGCGACGGAGAACTTGGCGCTGACGGTCCAGTGGGCGGGCGGGCCGCCGTCGAGCGGGCCGTCGAACGAGGCGTCGTACCCGCCGTCGGTGTCACCCGACCGGGTGGCGAACGGGACGAACCGGCCGACGTTGCTGTATTCGGCGAACAGCAGATCGTTGATCAGGCGCTCGAACGCGTCCGGTCCGAGGTCGTCGAGGGTTCGGGGCATCGGGGCGGTGGACCTCGCGGGGACAACTGCGATCGTAGCCTGCTGTGCCGGCGCACGGGTCGCAGCGGACCTGCGCGGGTGCGCGTCGTCGGCCCGCGCCAGGCGGACCGGAGCGTGGCCGGAGGCCAGTCGCGGAGCGACCGAACGGAGTGAGCGCGCAGGGAGGCCGACGGCGGAGGCGCGGAGCGCCGGAGCCGGGGCGCCAGGATCCGCCGACGAGCTCAGCTCGACCT
>JBEBJW010000168.1:0-9258 GCA_040079715.1 Myxococcota bacterium
CGGCCAGGTGCGTCAGAGCGAACACCTGGATCCCGTGGCCCGAGGCCTCGCTGCCGACGTACATCCAGTGGTCGAGCACCTCGACGTCCCGCCACAGGCTGTCGGCGGTCGCCGCCGGGAGGATCCCGACCACCTCGGGGCAGTACTCGTTGGTCAGGTCGACGAACGCGACACCGGTGTCCATCCCGACCAGCGCGTACTCCTTGCCCGAGTCCGGGTCGGTCCACCCCCACACGTCGTTCGTGTTCTCGACCGCGCCGAGGTCCGACAGCGACAGGAACGCGACGAGCTCGGTCTCGAGGCACGCGAACCCGTTCGCGTCGCCGCCCACGCACGCCGCGGGGTGCGGGTCGCACCAGCACTCGTCGCCGACGCCGTCGCCGTCTTCGTCCGCCTGGTCGGCGTTCGGGAGGGTCGCGCAGTTGTCGCAGGCGTCGCCGATCCCGTCGCCGTCGCCGTCGAGCTGGTCGGGGTCGCTGTCGTCCGGGCAGCCGTCCTCGCAGGTGATGAGGCCGTCGCTGTCCGCGTCATCGTCGGACACGCCGCAGCCGCAGATCCCGGGCTCGGTCTTGTCGGGATCGTCGGGACAGCCGTCGTCGATGTCGGTGTCGGCGTCGGAGTCCGCATCGGCGTCGGCGTCGGCGTCGGTGCAGTCCGCCGCGTCGAGGCACGGGGTGCTGTCGGTGTCGGTCTCGCCACCGTCACAGGCCGCGATCGCGATCGCGACCGCCGGAATCCATCGAGCCACGAAACCTCCAGCCCCGTACATTCCCCAGAACGCGAGCGCTCGCCACCGGTACGTGCGTGGTATGGTTCGGTCGCCTTCGAGCGAGGACCGGGTTGCGCAAAGAGTTCCTGGGACGCGGCTGGCGGTTCCCGTTCGGCTTCGACCCCGCGCACGGGCGCGTCGCCACCAGCGAGTACGAGCAGAACATCCGCGAGTCGATCACGCTGGTCCTGGGCACCAAGCCCGGCGAACGCCAGATGTTGCCGGACTTCGGCTGTCGGATCCACGAGATCGTGTTCGCGCCGAACACCCGGGCCACCGCCACCCTGGTCGCCCACTACGTCGAAGACGCGCTCGGACGCTGGGAGCCGCGGATCGAGGTCACCAAGGTCGAGTCCTGGCCAGAGTCGACCGGAGCGGTCAAGGTGCTCGTGCACTACCGGGTGAAGTCGACCCAGGAGCTCCAGGAGATCAACCTGCTGCTCGGCGGCTGATCACCGTATTCTCCGCTCGACGCCCCGCAGCCGGTCGAGCCGTCACCCCGGACCGGACCCGAGACCCGCGAAATGCCGATCAAGCCCCCGAACCTCGACGACCGGCGGTACGCCGACATCGTCCGCGAAGCGCGCGCCCTGATCCCGCAGTACTGCCCCGAGTGGACGAACCTGTCCGACGCGGATCCGGGCATGACGATGGTCCAGCTGTTCGCCTGGATGACGGAGATGACGATCTACCGTCTGAACCGCGTCCCGGACAAGACCTACGTCCACTTCCTGAACTTCATCGGCGAGGAGCGGCGCGACGCCCGTCCGGCGGCCGTCCCGCTGACGTTCTCGCCGTCGAACCCGGACGCCCACCCGGTCACCGAGCTCCCGCCGTACACCCGCGCCTCCACCCGCCAGGCGTCGGGGGCCGAGGCGCTGCACTACCTGACCACCGACGCGCTCACCGTCCACGACGCCGTGATCGAGCGGATCGTGGCGAGCCACGCCGGGGAGTCGCCCACCGTGCGGGAGATCGCGTTCGCGCGCGACGAGGCGTTCCCGCAGGTGGTCATGTTCGGCGGCGGCCGCGGCGTCCAGCCGTTCCGGATGGACCCGATCGAGCACGGGCCGCACGCGTACACCCCGTACCACTACCTGTACCTGTCGCACGACGACTTCCGGCTGATGGACTTCGCGCTCGACGGGGTGAACCTCCCGGGCCGCCTCCGGCTGCGGACCGCGACCGAGGAGAACCTGCCGATCGCGGCGATGTACCGGTGGGAGCGGCACACCGCCGACGGCTGGGCCCCGATCGGCCACCTCGAGGAGGAGGAGGAGGTCCTCGGGGTGCCCGAGGTGTCGCTGGTGGCGCAGCTCGAAGACGCCGCCGAGGTCCTGCACTTCGGCCACGACGAAGACCCGTTCCCGATCCCGGAGCCGCTGGCCGAGGAGCGCCGGTGGATCCGGGGCACCCTCGACTACGAGCGGTGGCTCGCCGCCCGGATGCAGGAGGACCTCGAGATCACCTGGCGCGACGATCGCGGCGGGGAGGAGCGGCTGATCACCAACTGGGACGTCCGGGCGACCGGGCGGCACCTCGAGTTCTTCGTCCAGGACATGCCGCCGATCCGCCCCGGGTGGACCGTCCGGTTCACGATGATCGACCGGTCGATGCCCGCGGGCCGCAACGCGTACTTCCCGCGGTACCGGTTCTCGTACCGGAAGGGCGAGGCGTGGGAGGTGGTCGCCGCCGAGCGCGTCCGGTTCCAGGGCACCGCGATCGTGCTCACCGGCCCGTTCACCGACATGGCGACCGACGGGTACAACCTCCGGGCCGAGCGGCTCGAGACCGTGTTCCTGCGCGCGCTGATGCCGAACCTCGAGATCGAGGCCACCTGGCTCCGACCGGTCGTGCTGTACCTCGCGGCCGGGCCGGAGACGGGGGCGGCCGCGCCGATCGACCTGCCGTCGCTGCCCGCGGCCCCGTTCCAGCCGGCGCCGACCCTCCCGCCGCTCGTCGGGATGAAGCTGTTCGTGGGGGCGGACGTGCTCGACAACCGCGCCCAGCGCCCGGTGATGGTCGAGATCGAGGTCGGGTTCGAGTTCGACGGCGAGCTGACCGAGGAGCCGAAGGACGCGTACCACCTCCAGCTCACCTACCGGGCGGCGGACACCTGGCGGGTGGTCCACACCGAGGACGGCAAGTACGCGAAGTTCACGTTCGCCGACCTCGATCCCGAGGGCGCGCTCGAGCCCACCCGCCGCAAGATCCGGATCTTCCTCGACCCGAAGGAGAACCTGAAGGGCCTGTTCCGGTCGGAGATCGCCGGGATCGAGACGTCGTGGCTCCGGATCGAGCTGACCCGCGCCCAGCTGTCGAAGCCGCCCGAGCCGCGCGCAGCCCCGATGCCGATCTCGCTCCGGGTGTTCGCCGTTCGGATGGGTGTGGACGGGATCATCGGCAAGAACGTGTACGAGCAGCCGATGCCCGGCCTGAAGGTCGCGACGGTCGAGCACCGCGAGTACAACCGGCGGATGTCGCGGGCGATCGTCCGGGCGGCCGGCCGGCTGTCCGAGCACCACCCGTTCGACACGTTCATCGACATCAAGGACGACCTCGGCAACGATCAGGAGCCGGCCGAGCACACCGCGCTGTACGTGAAGCTGTCGCGGCCGCTCCCGATGGGGATCCGGCACGCGTTCACGTTCCGGTGCCGCGGCGAGACCTGGCTGCCGGCCGGGGTCGGCGTGTTGTGGGAGGAGCTCGAGCAGGTCGGGCCGGGGCGGGTCCGGTGGCGGCGGCTCCTCCACACCGACGACGACGACCGGGTGTACAAGCTCGATCGGACCGGCGTGCTCGCGTTCGAGTACCCGAACCCGGCGGTGCCGGGGCCGGACGGCGCGTGGCTCCGGGTCCTGTTCCGTCCGCCGAAGGGGGAGGAGCTCCCTGCGCTCCCGCCGGTGTCGCACCTGATGCTCAACACGGTCGAAGCGGCGAACCTCCACGAGTTCCGGATGGAGAAGTTCTCCGGGCAGGGGATCCCGCACCAGTCGGTGAAGCTCCGCCGTCAACCGCTGTTCCTCCACACCGAGGAGGAAGCCGACTCCGCGTTCGCGAACCCGGATCAGTTCCCGGACCTCCGGGTGTACGTCACCGAGGACGACGGCGAGCGGCGCGAGTGGCGCAGGGCCCCGGGGAACAGCCTGCTCACCGCGAGCAAGGACGACCGGGTGTTCACCGTCGACGCGGTCGAGGGCACGCTGACGTTCGGCAACGGGATCCGCGGCAAGATCGCGCCGGTCGGCAACTACAACCTGTCGATCGAGGTGTACCACGTGGTCCCGGGCGAGGCCGGGAACGTCGGTCCGCGCCGGATCGTGATGTGCGAGTCCCACGGCGACGTGGTCGACGTCGGCAACGTCCTGCCGGCCACCGGCGGGCGGAACGCAGAGTCGATCGAGGAGATCCTCCGCCGCGCGCCGTCGGTGCTCACCAGCCGCGATCGGGCGGTCACCCGGATGGACTTCGAGGTGATCGCGAAGGAGGCGTCCGGCGAGGTCGCGCGGGCGGCGTGCGACGGGCGGATGGGCGGCGACGGCGAGGTCGAGGTCGTGATCCTGCCGCACCGGGTCAACGACGAGCTCGTGCCGGACCCGTTCCTCGCGACGGGGCTGAAGGAGCACGTCCAGAAGTACCTCGCGAAGCGATGCCTGGTGAACGTCCAGCCGCGGGTCCGTCTCGCCACGTTCCAGCCGGTCGACGTGTCGATCACGCTCCGACTCCGGTCGAACGCGAACTTCGTCCAGGTCCGCGAGCAGGCGAAGACCTGGGTCCGCCGGTTCCTCGACCCGTACACCGGCGGGATCGACGGGCTCGGGTGGCCGTTCCGCGGCACGCTGTTCGCCCAGGACTTCGGGCGGATGGTCGCCGACCTGGTCGAGGTGCGCCACGTGGTCGAGGTCCAGGTGTATCCGAACCCCACGGGATCGGTCGGCGCGGTCCCGAGCAGCGGCGGCCCGGGGCTGGCGCCGGGGTGGGAGCGCGGCGAGGGGCACCAGACGCTGGTCCTCGGCGAGCACGACCTGTTCGTGCTGCACAACGTCCGCGTCGTCAGCGAAGAGGGGGAGTCGTGAGGCGCCGTCGGCTGCCCGCCCGCCGCGCCGCCGGCGGCACCGCGCTCGCTCGGGTCCCCGGGCCCGGGGGAGGCCTGGTCGAGCTCGACTCCCGGTACGACGCCGAGCCGATCACCGATCTGAAGTACCTCGAGCAGGTCGTCGCGATCGGGTTCCCGGTCCGGGCGGCGATCGAGTTCCTCCAGCGGAACATGGCGAACCGCGTCACCTACAAGCTCGTCGAGGTCCACCGCGGCGAGCCGGTCGGCACGGTGCGCGAGGTCGAGATCCACCACGCGAACTCGGGCGAGCGCACGTTCGTCCGGGGGGAGCGGGTCCTCGCGAACGGTGAGCCGGCCTCGTTCTACGTCCCGGACCACCTGGTGACGATCCGGGCGCGGATCGACGGCTCGGCCCGCCGATCCCGGAGCCTCGGGGTCGAAGACGAGGTGATCCTCCATGTCCCGGTCCGGGGGTACCTCCGGTTCTTGCCGGCGATCTTCCAGGGGGAGGGCCCGGTCCATTCGCGCGAGGTCCTCCGGGCCCGCGCGACCGAGCTCCAGAAGTACCGCGGCGGGGAGCTCCCCGAGGAGGCCGCGATCGAGCTCGACCCGGACGAGGACCCGCTCCGCCGGTTCCTGTTCGTGTTCCAGCACGTGATGACCTCGATCTCGAACCGGATCGACCACGTGGTCGACCTGACCGACCCGATGATGACCGAGGCGAAGCTGCTGCCGTGGCTCGCGAGCTGGGTCGGGTTCGACCTCGACGAGTCGCTGCCGGTCCACCAGCAGCGCGAGCTCGTCCGCCGCGCGATCCGCCTGATGCGGACCCGCGGGACCCGCACCGGGATCGAGGAGATGGTCCGGGTGCTGACGTCCGCCCCGGTCCGGGTCGAGGAGCGGACCCGCCCGGCCGCCGCGACCCTCGGCAAGGCGGTGTTGATCGGCGGGAGCACGGTGGTCGAGCGGTTCCAGCGCGGAGAGCCCGCCGGGGCCTACCTGATGGAGCCGACCGCGTCGCCGACCACGTCCGGTCGGAGCCCGACGAGCTTCTTCACCCTGCGGCTCGAGCCCCGGGAGCGGTTCCAGAACCGGTTCGGGGAGCGGGCGGCGCACGTGCTCCGACGGATCGTCAAGGTCGTGAGCCAGGAGAAGCCGTCGCACGTGTCGTTCACGATCCGGTTCGACGAGCGCCGGTGAAAGGAGATTGTCCGTGTCGTTCGACCACTCGCTCCGCCGCCTGAACCCGTTCGAGGGGCTGTGCCTGACCGCGCAGGACCTCGCGGACGAGCAGCTGTACCACCGGCGCGCGCTGAACCGGCACGCGCTGTACATGCACGGGTTCGGGATCGTCCAGGGCCTGCAGGTGGAGCTCGAGCAGCGGAAGAAGAAGTACACCGCGGTGGTCAAGGCCGGGTACGGGCTGACCCGCGAAGGGCAGGGGGTGCACCTCCGCCAGGACGTCGCGGTGCCGCTCGAGGTCCCGAAGCAGGACGGCGAGTACCTCCTGTGGCTGTTCCACGTCGAGCGGCCCGACGCCGAGGCCCAGCGCCCGGTGTTCGACACCGCCGATCTCCGCGAGGCCCGGATCCTCGAGGAGGTCGCGCCGCGGCTGCTGACCGCCGAAGAAGACCACCCGACCGCGGTGGCGCTGTGCCGGATCAACGTCCGCCTCGGGCGGATGGTCCAGGTCCAGCTCCCGGTCCCCCGCGCCGGCCGCCAGATCCGCGCGGCCGAGTCGTACCTCAAGCCACGGGTGGTCGAGTTCATCCGGATCAGCCGGAAGATCCTGACGAACCTGTTCCGGACCTCGACGGTCAAGGAGCAGTCGATCGGCCTCGTCGCGTTCACCGGCGCGCTGATCAGCGCCGAGTTCCTCCTGATCGAGGAGGGCACCGGCGATCGCGTGCTGTACCGGACGGCCGGCACGCTGATCACCTACGCCCACGACTTCTTCAACCCCCTCCCGCCGACCACCGACCGGATCGCGCAGTTCACCGAGTTCGTCCGGCGGGTGAACGCCGAGATCCCCGGCCCCGAGCAGTCCGACGAGACCTGGCTCAGGTGGTTCCAACAGTTCGAGCGGCTGCTGCAGCCCCTCCAGCGGATCAGCGAGGAGCTCGAGAAGACGGTGGAGGCGATGCGCTGACCGCGATACACGCGGCGGATGTTGT
The DNA here is from genome assembly GCA_040079715.1 of Myxococcota bacterium. Lineage (GTDB taxonomy): Bacteria > Myxococcota_A > UBA796 > UBA796 > JACKER01. The sequence goes on from JBEBJW010000168.1 coordinate 7,001, forward strand.
ACAGCCTGCTGGTGATCGGTTGTGGGGCGTCGTCGTCCGAACCCGGAGCGGCGCCCGCGTCGGACGGCCCGGCCGCAGCGGCGCCCGCCGGGGCGAAGCGCGACACCGACGTGGCCGAGCTGAAGTCCGCGCTCGACGCGGGCAAGGTCCCGGTGCTGATCGACGTCCGCACCCGGGACGAGTACGGGTCCGGCCACGTCCCCGGCGCGCGGAACATCCCGGTCGCCGAGCTCGGGATGCACACCTCGACCGACCTCGCCCCGTTCCGCGGCGAAGAGGTCTGGCTGATCTGTCAGTCGGGTGGCCGGTCGTCGCGGGGGGCCTCGACCCTCGCCGCCGCCGGGTTCCACACCGTCAACGTCAAGGGCGGCACGTCCGCCTGGCAGGCCGCGGGCTACCCCACTGAGTGACCGACGGGGTCAGGTGCCCGTCGGGAACGCCGACATCGGCCCCACGTCGATCACCTCGGCCCACCCGGCGGACCGGAGGATCGCCGCCGCCTGCGCGCTCCGCCCGCCGGACCGGCAGTACACGACGATCGGCCGATCCTTCGGTCCGAGCTCGCCGAGCCGCGACCCGATCCCCTGGACCGGGACGTTGATCGCGCCACCGACGTGTCCGCTCGCGAACTCGTCGGTCGTGCGCACGTCGACCACCAGCGATCCCGCCGCGACCACCGACCGGATCCGATCGGCGTCGACCCCACCCGCTGCCCCACCGAACAGCGACGACCACAGGCTCATCGAACCTCCTCGACCCGTAGAGCCGCCGGCCGGGGCGGGTGTTGCGCGGTTAGTGCAGACGGATGGACGATCGAGACGAGATCGGGATCCTCGCGCGCGCCGGCGACCTCGCGGCGTTGGATCGGCTGACCCGGACCCGGTCGGATCGCCTGCTCGCGGTCGGTCGGCGGTGGTGTCGGACGGACGAGGAGGCGCGCGACGCGGTCCAGGACGCGCTGCTCGCCGCCACCACCCACCTCGACCAGTACCGGGGCGAGGGCGAGGTCGAGGGGTGGGTCGCGCGGATCGTCGCCCGGGCCTGCGCCCGCCTCCGCCGCGGCCGGAAGAACGATCCGGCGCTCCACCGGGTGCTCGTGGACGCCGAGCTCGTGTCCGAGCTGGCAGACCCGGAGACCCTCGCCGGTCGGGCGCGGATCGCGGTCGCGCTCGGGGAGGCGCTCGCCGAGCTCGGTCCGCTCGATCGGGCGGTGTTGCTGCTCGCCGAGGCCGAGGACCGCACCGGGCCGGAGATCGCCGAGGCCCTCGGGACCACCCCGTCCGCGGTGCGGACCCGGCTGACCCGGGCGCGGCAGCGGATGCGCGAGGCGCTCGCCAGCCGGCTGGCCCTCGACGGCTGAGGTCGACTACAGTCGACCGATGGTCTGGTGGATCGTGGCGATCGCGCGCGCAGCGTCTCCGGCCGCGGTCGAGGTGTGGATCGACACCGCCGGCCTGCCCGAGCCGCTGACCGAGTTCCCGGTGCCGCTGCGGCTCGTCCGCGGGGTCGCGATCCGGCCGTCCACCGCAGAAGACGGCGAGGGCCTCCGGTTCGTCGACGACGAGGGCGTCCGCCTCCCCTCGTGGATCGAGGCGTGGGACCCGAGCGACACCTCGGTGGTCTGGGTCCGCGTCCCCCGACTCGACCCGAGCGGCCCGGCCCACCTGTGGATGTACGACGACGAGGACCCGGCGGACCCGCCGCCGCCCGGTGTGTTCGGCGACGCCGCGGGCGCGTGGCCGTTCGCGGCGTCCGATCCCCACGAGAACCAGGTCGCGGACGACGGCATCCTGATGATCGGCCTGTTCGACGAGCCCGCGGAGGGCGTCGTCGCAGACGGTACATCGATGAGCCACCTCGGCGCTGCGCTCGTCGTGTCCCCGATCGACCTCGGGTTCGAGGTGCCCCCGGCCACCGTCTCGTGGTGGTGGCGCCGAGACGGCTGGACCGGTCTCGAGCGGCTGGTCGAGGCCGACGACGCCCTGTGGTGGGTCGGGCGGTGTCCCGGCGGGCGGGGACTCCAGCTCGGGATCGCGGGCGCGCCAGGGTACGGCTGCACGACCGATCCGGTGGACGACGGCGCCTGGCACCACACCGCGGTGGTGATCGACGAGGCGGAGATCCGGTTGTACGTCGACGCCCGGTTCGGGGTCGGCGCGCCGGGCGCGGTCCCGGCGATGACGGGGGCGCTGACCGTCGGGCGCGGGGTCGTGGGGGACACCGACTTCGACGGCGACATCGACGACCTGCGCGAGTAC
>JBEBJW010000169.1:0-9212 GCA_040079715.1 Myxococcota bacterium
GAGGTCGACCCGGTCGCGATCGCCGACACCGCCGCCCGCCACGTCCGCGAGTCCCTCCCGTGCGACGCGATCGTCTGGCAGCGCGACCCGGGCGGGCTCCGGGTGCTGGCCGGCGCGGACCACCCGGCGCTGCGCGGCGCGGGGGCGGAGCGGGAGCGCGGGGTCGCCCAGTGGGTGGTCGACCACGGGCGCCGGGCGGGCGCGACCACCGACACCCTGCCGTCCGCGCAGGGGACCTACCTGCCGCTGATCGGCTCGACCGGCACGATCGGCGCGCTCGGCCTGATCGCGCCGGACCGGGGGGCGCTGACCCTCGACCAGCGGCTGCTGGCGGACACGTTCGCCCACCAGGCCGCGCTCGCGCTCGAGCGCGCGGTCCTCGCCGCCGCGGCCGAGGCGTCCCGGATCGACGTCGAGACCGAGCGCCTCCGGAACGAGCTGCTGAGCGCGGTCAGCCACGACCTGCGGACCCCGCTCGCGTCGATCACCGGCTCGGCGACCGCGATGCTCGGCGATCCGGACCTCGACCCGGCCGCTCGGCACGAGCTGCTCGACACGATCCGCGAGGAGGGCGAGCACCTCGGGCGGCTGGTGACGGATCTCCTCGATCTGACGCGGATCGAGTCGGGCACGATCCGCGCGCGGCGGGAGTGGGTGCCGGTCGAGGAGGTGATCGACGTGGCGCTCGGGCGGACCGAGGGGAAGCTCGCCGGGCGGCCGGTGCGGGTCGACGTGCCGGAGGAGGTGCTGACCGCGCCGATGGACCCGACCCTCGTGGGCCAGGTCCTGGTCAACCTGCTCGAGAACGCCGCGAACCACACCCCGCCCGGGTCGCCGGTCGACGTGATCGCCCGGTCCGACGGCCGGACGCTCGAGCTCGAGGTCGCCGATCGGGGTGCAGGGGTCCCGGACGGCGAGGGGGACCGGATCTTCGACAAGTTCTACCGGACCGCCGACGGGCAACGGGTCGCCGGGACCGGCCTCGGGCTCGCGATCTGCCGGGCGGTGGTCCGGGCGCACGGCGGGACGATCCGGGCGATCCCCAGGGACGGCGGCGGCGCGCGGTTCGTGGTGTCGCTGCCGCTCGAGTCGCCCGACGAGCCACCCGGGGAGGGACCGTGAGCGCGACCGAGCCGCTGGTGCTGGTGATCGAGGACGACCCGCAGATGCGCCGGTTCCTCCGGACCAGCCTGCCGTCGCAGGGGTACCGGGTGCTCGAGGCCGCGACCGGGGAGGAGGGGCTGTCGCTCGCGGTCCAGTACGTCCCGGATGCCGTGCTGCTGGACCTCGGGCTCCCGGATCTGGACGGCGTCGAGGTCCTCGGGCGCCTCCGGGCGTGGTCGACGGTCCCGGTGATCGTGGTGTCGGCGCGAGAGCGCGAGCGCCAGAAGATCGAGGCGCTCGACGCGGGTGCCGACGACTACCTCACCAAGCCGTTCGGGTTCGGCGAGCTGCTGGCGCGGCTCCGGGTCGCGCTCCGCCACGCCGCCCGCCGGGACGCCGCCCCGTCGTCGGTGTTCGTCGCCGGGCCGCTCCGGGTGGACCTCGAGGCGCGGCGGGTCCAGGTCGACGGCGCGGACGTCCACCTGACCCCGATCGAGTACAAGCTGCTCGCCCTGCTGGTCCGCCACGCCGGCCGGGTGGTGACCCACAACCAGCTGTTGGAGGGCGTGTGGGGCCCGCGGAGCGCGAGCCAGAGCCCCCAGCTCCGGGTCCACCTGATGCACCTCCGACGGAAGCTCGGCGGGCGGCGGTTCACCACCGAGCCGGGCGTCGGATATCGGCTGCTCGAAGACTGACGGTCTCCGCTGGGCTCAGAACTGGCTCGGTCGATCCTCGACCAGGCCCCCGTGGATCTCCCCGCGCCACGCGCCGGTCTCGACCCCGCGGCCCTCGATGTACCGCTTGAAGTTCTGGAGATCGGCGCGGGTCCGGGCGGCGACCAGGCCGAGCAGGTCGGCGACGCTCTCGAGCGCCCCCTCCGGCTCGTACATCAGGTCGAGCGTCACCTCCGTCGACGCCTCGGTCAGCGGCCGGAACGTGACCATCCCGCCGGTCTTCTTGCCGGACACGCTCCGCCACGCGATCTTCCGGTCGGGGGTCTGCTCGACGATCTTCGCGACGTACGCGAGCTTCCGCCCCGCGATCTCGACGACCCACTCGACCTGGTCGGGTCCCTGCTGGCGGACGGACTGCACCCCGCCCATGAACGCCGGGAACTGCTCGAACTGGGTCCACTGGCCGTACGCGGTCTGCACCGGGACATCCACCACGATGGTGTGGGTGGTCTGGGTCTTCGACATGGTTCCCCTCCTGAGTTGCACATATGCAACTTCCTCCGACACCGGCCGAACCTCGGCCGCCGCGCGGGGTGGCCGAGGACACGGTGACCAGCGGCGGGCGGTTCGCCGGGGTGCGGATCGTCCTACGGGGCGGCCTCGTCTTCACAGACCCTCGAGCTCCGCAGCTCTGCGACCTCCCACGGCCCGCAGGTCGGTCGTGGCTGCAGGGAGGCCTCCCAGGCCCCGGTGAGGATCCCCAACCGGACGGGATCGATCGGGACTCCGGCCGCGAGGTCGTCGAGGCTCGCGATCCCGGCAGCGAACGCCGGCGCGTCGGGCGACAGCCGGGGCGCGTCCACCAACCAGTCGACGAGGACGGCCGGTTCGGGCGTGGCCCCCGCGCGGACCAGCGCGAGGGCGTCGAACCGGGGATCGTGCGGGAACCGCGAGCGGAGCGCGTCCAGCTGGGTGCCGGGGTCGGTGTCGTGGATGGCTGCGGCGCTGGCGCAGAAGTTGTGGAGGCCCAGGGCACATCCGCGGCGATCCAACCCCGTCAGGTGGTCAGGCCGCGCCTCGGAGACCAGCGCCGCGTGGAGGAACAGCGCGAGCGCGTCTCCTGCGTCCTCTCGCGCCGTGAGATCCTTCCTGTACCGGGCCAGCACCCGCTTCGCCGGGGCCTGGGCCAGCATCCAGACCAGCACCTGCTCAGCGAGGTCGGCCGACGCCGGCAGCTTCGACCGGTATCGCTCCGCCAGCCGCACACCCGCCGCCGGGTCGCCCTGCTTCGCGGCCGCCAGGTCCTCGATGTCCGTCAGCGCGGGGTGACCGGCCAATGCCGTCCGAGCCGACGCGAGATCCACCGTGAGGGCTTGGGTCGACACGATCGTGTTCCAGGGATCCACCGGGAACGACAGATCCCAGGCCACGACCGACAGCCACGCGACCGGCTCGCCGTGCGCGCGGGCCTCGGTCAGCAACCGATCGCGGACCGTCCACGGGTCGAGCGGCGCATGGATCTCGGCCAACAGGGATTCACCCTCGACGTGGGTGGAGCTGGGCACCGCGCGGAGGGCGGCCATCGCGGTGGCCACGTCGCCGATCACCAACGCGCAGTGGGCGAGGCCCCAACCGGCCGGGTCCTCCGGCTGGATGGCCAGCCAGAGCTGGTAGCTCGGGATCGCTCGGTCGCAGTGCCCGGCCCGGTGCAACTCCAAGGCCCACTCGAGGTTGACCTCCGGCTCGGTCGGGAGGGCCTCCCAGGCGCGGCGATGGAGCTCGAAGGAGGCGGCGGGGTCGCGCAGCCACGCGATGTTCCCTGCGATGAACCACGCCTCGGGGGTGCCCCGGGAGGTCGCGTGGGCGACGATCGCGCGGGTGGCCCCCGCGCTGTCTCCGGCCAGCGTCCGGCGCTCCGCGGCGTCGAGCACCGGCTGCAACAGCGCCGCCTCCTCGTCCACGCGCTCGGCGAACGACCGGGCGTCGTCCGCCGCCACCGCGGCATCGATCCCATACAGTGCAAACAGCATCGCCATCTCCGGAACTCGGGCCTGCACCGGGGCGGTGCTCCACCTCGACGGGCTCAGTCCTCGTCGAGCAGGTCGCGGAGCCACTCCTCGCTCGCCGCGTCGAGGCCGAGGTCCGACACCAGGTCGTCGAGGATCTCCTCCGGCTCCTCGTGGTCGACCACGGTCAGCTCGGCGACGCCGGTGATCATCCGCGGCTCGTCGATCCACGGGAAGTCGCGGGCGATCAGCGCGCGGTCCTCGGGGACCAGCCGCTCGAGCTCGGCGTCGGTCACCGCGGGCACGATCCGCCGCCGGGCGCGCATGTGGACCTCGAGCTCGGTGAACGGGTCGGTCGGGAGCGTGGCGTCGCGCTGCTCGGGCCCCCGCCACGCGGTCCCCACGACCTTCGACCCGAGCGGGATCGGCTCCGCGCGCCGCAGCTCCACCGTCGACAGCATCGGGTGGGTCAGCTCGCCGGCGATCGGGAGCACCATCTGCACCCCGAGCGGCTCGCCGGTCCGCGACACGAGCTGGAGCGCCACGCCGTCGAGCACCGCCGCGTCGCCGGTCGGCGCGAGCAGGACGCTGACGACGACCCGGTTCTCACCGCGCTCCTCCAGGCGGAGCTCGAACGCCAGCGCGAGCGCCATCGGATGCCTCGGGACCCGCCGGGACGATAATCGCCTCCGCGGGAGCCGCAAGGGGGTCGCGTGGTGCTGGTGGGGTGGACGGTCGGGTGCGCCGGGGTGGACACACCGCCGACGATCGAGGCCAGCGCGGGCGGAGCGGCGTACTGGCCGCCGAACAGCGCGACCGCGATCGACGGTGCGATCGAGACCGGGCTCGACGCGATCGAGCTCGACGTGAGTCTGACCCGCGACGGGGTCCCGGTGATCGTCGACGGTCCGTGGATCACCCCGGACCGGTGCACGTTCGCGACCGGGCAGCCGCTCGACCCCGAGGGGTTCGAGGTCCGGTGGGCGACCGCGGCGTACCTCGCGTCGTTCGTCCGGTGCGGCGGGATCCCGGATCCGGCGTTCGACGGCGCGCTGGTGGTCGCCGAGCCGCCGCTGACCCTCGACGCGCTGGTCGCCCGCCTGGTCGACGCCCCGTCCATCGCCCGGGTCCACCTCGACATCCGGTACGCCCCCGGCCTGACCGCCGAGCCGGATCGGTTCGCCGCCGCGGTGCTCGACGGGTGGACCGCGGTGGATCTGTCGCAGTCGTTGACCGTGTCGAGTGCGTATCCTGAGGTGCTTACGGCATTCGACGCGTACGGTCGATCGATCGGCCGCGACGTGCCCACCTGGCTCGCGGTCCCCCAGATTCCGTACGGTGCGGATCCCGCGGGGGTCCTCGCGGCCGCCGAGGCGGAGGCGACCGTCGGCGGACTCGATCTGGTGTCGCTGGCGGACGCCGCCGGGGCAGACGGGGTGATCGTGCGGTGGGACGTGGCGGATCGGCGGTCGATCGCCGCGGGCCGGGCCGCCGGCCTCGAGGTCGCGATCGGGGAGGTGGACGATCTACGCGCCCTGCGGTGGTGGGCCAGGCCCGGTGAGGCCGACACCGTGATCACCGCCTGGCCCGGGGAGGTCGAGTGATCGCCGCGTGGTGGGTCGCGCTCGCCGGCGCCGCCGAGGTCCACCTCGACCGGGTCGATCTGCTGTCGGAGCTCCCGGGCACGTGGCTCCACGACGAGGCGCCGAAGCTGCCGTTCGCCCCTGGGGTCGCGGCGGTTCGGTTCGCGACGCAGATCACGCCGGTGGTGTCGATCGGGGCGGCCGAGGTCGGGCTGTCGGTCGCCGCGCAGTCGGTGGGGGTCCGGGCGGCGCTCGATCCGGACCACCGGTGGTGGCTCACGACCTCGGTCGTGACCCGCGCGTTCCTGCCGCTCGGCGGGGCGGTGGGCGTGTCGGTGCGGCCGGGGCCGGTGCGGATCGGCGTGTCGGCGGTCGCGATCGCCGGCGCCACCTGGATCCGGCCGACCTGGACCCGGTGGACCGTCTGGCCGACGATCGGGATCGGGATCGGGCGCGATCCGGGGCCGCGCGCACCGTGGAGCGAGGGTCGACGGTACAGTGGCGAGGAAACCGCTGCGGGGCGAACCGCAAAGGAACCGAACGAGTAGGGGAGGAATCCGGATACCAGCTCGTTCGGTAACAGCTGAGTTCACCGTTCGGTCGCGGTCCGGGATGGACGGTGCAGTACACCATCGGGTAGGTTGTCGGTGGTGGGGGGCACCTCCGAACAGGCTGCCCACCCGCGCCTCTCCTCCCCGCGCAACCGTGATTGCGTCGCCCGCGTCGGCTAGTTCGGGTCGGGCCGTACGTTCCCCTCTCGGTGGCGCAGGGAGGAGGGGCACTCCCCTCCGGTCGACCTCAGCCGCGGCCGGGCTCGGACCGGCGGCGGGTCCCGGCGGTCCGGACCTTCAGCCGGACGTAGCCGCGGCGCTTCTCGAGGCACCACGGATCGAACCCGGCGTCCTTCAGCTCGGCGCGGACGTTGTAGATCAGCGCCTTCAGCAGGCGCGGGTCCATCCCGTTCCGGGCCTTGCCCCACACCGCGACCGCCACCGCCTCGTCCGGGCGCCACCCCGGCTCGTCCACGCTGTCGGCGCGGTCGCGCTCGAGCGCGTCGGCGAGGAAGTACAGGAGCGACACCCGGTTCGGCGCGGTGATCGCGTAGGTCGATCCGGTGCGCTCGTCGGTCACGACCGCGCACGGACCCCGGTCCGGGTCGAGGCCGACCGCGATCGCGTACTGGGTGCAGTCGCCCTCCTCGCCGGTGGTCGGCGACCACGGCTCGTCGCTCGGGACCAGGCGCAGCTCGGTGCCGTTGACGGTGAACCGGGTCCCGATCGCGAGCGGACCACCGTCGTCGACCTCCGCCCTGCCGTCGGGGCCGATCACCAGCACCACCCGCTCGGCCCCGTCGAGCCGAAGGTCCGCGTCGACGCCAGCGCCGATCACCACCCGGCGCCGCCGCAGCGGGAACCGGACCCCGGTCGACACGTGCTCGATCGCGAGCCCCCGGCCTGGGCGGCGGACCGGCGCGGGTCCGACCTCGGTCCGCAGCACGAGCTCGTGGTCGCCGATCCGGAGGAGGCCGCCGATCCGCCACGGAGTGGGCTCGGTGATCCGCTTTCCGTCGAGCTCCGTGCCGTTCCGGCTGCCGAGGTCGCGGACCTGGACCCGACCGTCGCGCCGGACGATCGTCGCGTGGCTCCACGACACCCGCCGATCGGTGAACACCACGTCGTTGTGCGGCCCGCGGCCGATCGCCAGCTCGCAGCCGAGCTGCACCGCGTGGCTCGATCCGCTCGGGCCGTGGACCATGAGCGCGAGCCGGGCCTCGCTCGCCGCCTGACCGTCCGCCCGGTCGGACTCGTCCCGGTCGGGTGGGTCGAGGGCGCGCTCCCCGGCCTCCCGATCCCGCGAGTCGATCGACGTCATCTTCGGTACCCCCGCTGGTACTGTCGTATCACCGATGCAACGGTGAGCGACGGCTCCGGGCGGGGGCAGGGACGAGGTTCGGGGTTCGACCTCGACTAGCGCGGAACGTGATCCTGGCCGCGTCGTCGCTACATCGTCCCGTATTCGGGCCCGTTGCCGCCCTCGGGGGGCATCCAGGTGATGATCTGGTACGGATCGCGGATGTCGCACGTCTTGCAGTGCACACAGTTCGCGAAGTCGACCTCCATCTCCAGGCGGCCGCTCTTCTCGTTGGGGCGCATGTTGTACACCTGGGCCGGGCAGAACCGGGTGCACGGGTTGCCGAACTGCTGGAGACAGGTGGTGGCGCAGACCTCGGTGTCGACGATCTTCAGGTGCGCCGGCTGCTTCTCTTCGTGCGTGGTCCCGGAGTGGTACACGTCGGTCAGCTTGTCCACCAGGTACTTGCCGTCGAACTCGAGCTTCGGCAGCGTCGGCCCGCCGTTCGACCGCGCCAGGTGGGTGTGGTCGGCGTGGAACGAGACCTGGCTCCCGGGGCCGAACACGTACTGCAGGCCGGTCTTGATCATCCCCGACACGAACCCGCCCGCGAAGTTCGCGTGCATGTTCTTCGCCGGCTCCATCTCGCGCCGGACGAAGCTCTGGTCGAGGTTCTTCTTGTACATCGACAGGGTCTCGGCGCTCGGGTCGCCCCGGAGGAGCGCCTCGAACGCGGCCTCGGCGGCGAGCATCCCCGACTTCATCGACAGGTGGATGCCCTTGATCCGCATCGGGTTCAGGAACGACGCGGAGTCGCCGACGATCATCGCGCCGTCGGTGTACAGCTGCGGGACCGACGCCCACCCGCCGATCGTGACCGCCTTGGCCCCGTACTTGACGACCTTGCCGCCCTTCAGCTTCTCCTTGACGTACGGGTGCGTCTTGAGGTGCTGCAGGAGGAGGTGCGCGTCCATCTGCGGGTCCGCCGCGTCGAGCGCGACCAGCAACCCGATACAGACCCGGTCTCCGCCGAGGCTGTACAAGAACGAGCCGCCGAACGTGTTCAGGTCGAGCGGCCACCCGAGCGTGTGCACGACCCACCCGTCGGTCACGGTGCCGGGAGGCAGCTCGAGCACCTCCTTGACCCCGATCTCGTAGATCATCGGCTGGCTGTCGCGGTCGAGCTCCCGGCGCTGGATCAGCTTGCGGGTCAGGTGGCCGCGCGGGCCCTCGCCGAGGACCGTGACCTTCGCGGTCAGGTTCATCCCGGGCTCGAAGTTGTCCTTCGGCTGGCCGTCCTTGCCGATCCCCTTGTCGCCGGTGCGGACGCCGGTGCACCGGTCGCCGTCCCACAGGAGATCGTAGCCGGAGAACCCGGGCAGCACGTTCACGCCCTTGCTCTCGGCGACCCCGGCCAGCCACTGGACCATCCGCCCGAGCGACACGATCGGCTTGCCGTGGTTGTGGAGCTCGGGCGGGATCCACGGGGCCGGCAGCGCCTGATCGGCGGTCAGGAGAACCATCTCCTCGCGGTCCACGAACCGCTCGACCGGGAAGTCGCCGCGGGCGCGCCAGTCGGGGACCAGCTCGTCGAGGGCGATCGGGTCGACCACCGCGCCGGACAGCTGGTGCGCGCCCACCTGCGAGCCCTTCTCGATCACCACCACCATCGGCGGATCGATCGGCGCGCCGGGGCCGCCGTTCGCGACCGCCTCGTTGTGCCGCGTCACGAGATCCATCAGGTGGATCGCGCCGGACAGGCACGCGGGCCCGGCCCCGACGAACAGCACGTCGCACGGCATCTCTTCGCGTTGCATCACGTCTCCACGGGGGACCGGACCTAACCGCCCGGACCGGTGACGGCTCGGTCGTCGACCGGTGTCCGAGCTCCACCACGGAGGGCGCGATGGGATTGCTGGGGTTGATGCTGTCGATCGGGGCTGCAGACGCAGCGGCGGACCGGCTGTCGGTCGCGCTCGGGGTGGCGGGGATGG
>JBEBJW010000170.1:0-9187 GCA_040079715.1 Myxococcota bacterium
GTTGGCGGGCCTGGGACGCAGGGTCGCTCATCGCCCGGTCCGCCTGATGTGCGTCGGCGAGCTGCTCCACCTCGGCTCGCTCCTCCACGACGACGTGGTGGACGACGGCGACTTCCGCCGGGACCGCCCCGCCGCCCACCGGGTGTACGGCAACGCGGTGACCGTGCTGACCGGTGACTTCTGCCTGGCGCGGGCGGTGCTGCTCGCGTCGGAGGAGGGCGGCGCCGCCGCGGTCCACGCGCTCGGTCCGGTGGTCACCGAGATGGCCGAGGGCGAGGTGCTCCAGCTCCAGCGCGCCGGCGACCTGTCGTGCACGGTCGACCAGTACCTCGACGTGGTGGCGCGCAAGAGCGCGGCGCTGATCGCGTGGTGCGCCCGCGCAGCCGCCCTCGCCACCGGCGACGCGGTCGCGTCCGACGCGCTCGAGGCGTTCGGGCGGGCGGTCGGGATCGCGTTCCAGATCACGGACGACGTGCTCGACTACGCCGACGGCACCGGCAAGCCCCGCGGGGCGGACCTGCGCGAGCGCAAGGTCACCCTCCCGCTGATCCACGCGATGGACGCGCTGCCGTGGCTCCGGGGCGAGCTCGCGGCCGGGGCCCCGTCGGCGGACCGGCTGCCGGAGCTGCTCGCCGCGGTCCGTGACACCGGCGCCCTCGACGCGGCGCTCGGCGAGGCCCACCGCCGGGCGGACGACGCGGTCGAGGTCCTGTCCGCGCTCCCGCCGTCGGAGGGCCGCGACGCGCTCGTGGTCCTCGCCCGGTACCTCGTCGAGCGTGTCCGATGACCCGGAAGATCGTCGTGGCGGTGTCGGGCGCGTCCGGGGCGCCGTACGCGGCGCGGGTCCTCGGGTTCCTGGCGTCGGAGGCCGCTTCGCTCGGGATCGAGCCGCACGTGGTGTTCACCCGGTTCGGGCGGCTCGTGTGGGGCGACGAGGTCGGGACGGACCCGGCCGAGGCGTACCCGTTCCCGATCCACAACCCCGGTGACATGCTCGCGCCGTTCGCGTCGGGCTCGGCCGGGTTCGACGCGATGGTCGTCGTGCCGTGCTCGGTCGCGACGATCGGCCGGATCGCGTCGGGCGTGTCGTCGGACCTCGTGAGCCGGGCGGCGGACGTGATGCTGAAGGAGCGCCGGAAGCTGGTGCTCGTGGTCCGCGAGTCGCCGTTCAACCTCATTCATCTGCGGAACATGACCACCCTGGTCGAGGCGGGCGCGGTGGTGATGCCCGCCAGCCCGAGCTTCTACGCGGCCCCCACCACGGTGGACGAGCTGCTCGACACGGTGACGGCCCGGGTCCTCGACCAGCTCGGGATCCCGAACGACCGGATGCGGCGGTGGACCGGCAAGCTCGTCGGCCACGCCGGGAGGACCCCATGAACGACGTCCGCCTGTCCACGGTCGCCCGCCGCGCGCTCGACCGCGCGGGGCTCGGCGACCTCACCGAGAAGGTGCTCGGGTCGGAGCGTCTGACCGCCGCCGACGGCCTGCGGCTGTTCGAGAGCCCGGCGCTCGCCGCGGTCGGCGCGCTGGCGAACCTGGTCCGCGAGCGGCGCCACGGTGACCTCACCTGGTTCAACCGCAACCTGCACGTCAACGCGACCAACGTCTGCGAAGCGAGCTGCATCTTCTGCAGCTTCTCCCGCCTGAAGACCGGCGACCCCGGCGCGTACACGATGCGGATCGACGAGGCGGTCGGCAAGCTCAAGGCCCTCCGCGGGCAGTTCGTGACCGAGGTCCACACCGTCAACGGGTTGAACCCGGACCTCCCATGGAGCTACTACGTGGAGTTCCTGCGGGCGCTCAAGGCGGAGCGGCCGGATCTGCACGTCAAGGGCTTCACCGCGGTCGAGATCCACTACTTCGCCGAGAAGTACCACAAGAGCTACGAGCAGGTGCTGATCGAGCTGCGCGAGGCCGGCCTCGGGAGCCTGCCGGGCGGCGGGGCGGAGATCTTCGCCGACCGGGCCCGCAAGAAGCTGTGCGCGGACAAGGTGTCGAGCGACGGGTGGCTCGAGGTCCACCGGACGGCCCACCGGCTCGGGATGCGGTCGAACTGCACGATGCTGTTCGGGTCGATCGAGCGGCTGGATGAGCGGGTCGACCACCTCCTCCGGCTTCGCGCCCTCCAGGACGAGACCGGCGGGTTCCAGACGATCATCCCGCTGAAGTTCCACAACGAGAACAACCGGCTCCACAAGCTGCCCGAGCCGACCGACGCGGACTGCCTGAAGACGTTGGCGGTGTCGCGGCTGATGCTGGACAACTTCGAGCACGTCAAGGCGTACTGGCCGATGCTCGGGGTCCAGCTCGCGCAGCTGTCGCTCGGGTTCGGGGTCGACGACGTCGACGGCACGGTGCGCGAGGAGCGGATCTACCACATGGCCGGCGCCAAGACGCCGCAGGAGCTCACCCGGGCCGAGCTGATCGCGATGATCCGCCGCGCGGGCCGGGTCCCGGTCGAGCGCGACACCCTGTACCGCACCGTCGCGGAGGCGTAGATGGCACGCATCGGGACCGTCGGGTACCTCAACGCGCGGCCGCTGTCGGACTGCGTCGACATCGATCGTCACACGCTCGTGCTCGCCCACCCGGCCGAGGTCGCGCGGATGCTGCGCGACCGGGAGGTCGACGTGGCGTTGATCCCGGTCGGCGCGGCGCTGGCAGACCCCGGGTACCGGGTGGTGCCCGGCTGGTGCATCGGCGCCGACGGGCCGGTGAGCTCGGTGCTGCTGGTCGGCGAGACCGAGCCCGAGCAGTGGACGAAGGTCGTGCTCGACGGCGTGAGCCGCACGTCGGTGGTGTTGGCGCGGCTGCTGTTGACCCGCGGGCCGCTGTCGCAGCGGGTGCGGCCGGACCTCGAGATCGTCCAGGGCGCGCCGAACTCCGCGTTGGCTCAGGTCAAGCGGACCGTCGGCGGCCTGGTGATCGGCGACGCGGCGCGGACGCTGCCGGCCCGCCTGACGACCCGGATCGATCTGGGCACCGAGTGGCGCGAATGGACCGGGCTGCCGTTCGTGTTCGCGGTGTGGGCCGGCCGCACGGACCTGCCGCGCGACGTGATCGAGCACCTCGCCGACGCCGGTCGGCGCGGGGTCGAGGGGATCCGGACGAGCTACGTCGGCGACGACCTGCGGTACCTGACCGAGAACCTCCGGTATCCGCTCGACGATCGCGCGCTGATCGGGCTGCGGCGGTTCGGGGCGCTCGCCCACGACGCCGGCCTCGTCCCGACCGCGGACCTCGAGCTGTACGCCCCGGCGCCGGTGATCCCGCACGCGGACCTCGACCTGCTGCTGTCGAGCGCGCTCGATCGCGGCGCGCTGCCGATCGGAGACCTGGCGACCTTGCTCCGGTTCGCGCCGGTGGCCGATCTCGCGGCGGCGGCGGACCTCAAGCGGCGGGAGCTGTACCCCGGCGACGACGTCCCGGTGCGGCTCGCGGTCCACCTGCCGTCGGACGCGGACCCGGCGACCCTCCGGCCGGCGATCGCGGCGGGCGCGACCCGGATCGTGCTCGACGGGGCGGTGGATCCCGCGCGGGTCCGGGCGATCCGGGCCGCGTTCCCGGGGATCGAGCTCCAGGGCGGGGGCCCCGGGGACGACCCGCGGGCGCTGGCCGAGGCCGGCGTCACCGTCGTGGCGGAGGTCGACGAGCTCGGGCCGTGGTGGGTGTGGGCCGAGTCGGCGGCGCGGGCGGGCCTGCGGCTCGAGGTCGCGGTGGTGGTCGGGCGGGACGCCGGCGAGACCGAGGAAGACCTCGCGGCGCGGCTGGTGCGCCTGCGGGACCTCCGCGGGCTCGCCGCGGTGCGGGTGGTGGCGGCCGACGGGCGCGGGCCGTACGGGACCGTCGCGAACACCGCGACGGACCACCTCCGGGCGCTGTCGGTGGCCCGGCTGTGCCTTCCAGGCACGGTGCGGATCGTGGCCTCCCCGGAGACCGAGGGCCTCGGGGTGGCGCAGGCGTCGCTCCGGAGCGGCGCCGATCACGGCGGGGTCGTGACCTACGGCGGCGAGGGCTGGGCGCCCGGGTTGGCCGCGTTGGACCACCAAATCACCGAGGTCGGCCTCCGGCCGGTCCACGCCTGACCCCCGCGGGCCGACGGGTTACGCTCCCGGGCTCGACCCGGAGTATCCTGTCATGCGGTTGATCGGACTGACCCTCGAGCGGCTCGGTGGCGACGAGGTCGAGCTGCGGCTCCACGGCGCGCCGCTCGCCCGCGGCCGGTGGCGGGACGGCCTCTCGGGGACCTGGGTGACCGTGCGCGACGGCGCGCTCGGCTCGACGATCCGGTTCGATCCGCCGGCCGCGTGCCGGGACGAGGCGAACGCCGCGCTCATGACGCTGACCGACGCCCTGTTCGGGGCGGAGGTCGCGGGTCCGGCGCCGGCGTGGCTGCTCGACGCCGGGGCGGACGCGGTCGACTGGGACGCGATCCCGGACGACAGCCGCACCCAGGCGGTGTCGGCGTTCCCGGCGTTGCTGCGCGGGGCGCTGTCGACCGAACCGCTGGTCCAGGAGCGGGCGCTGATGGCGCTCCACCTGTCGATCACCGACGAGGGCGGCGTGTTCCCGGTGGCGCCGATCGCGGTCCCGCTGCTCGGGCGGCTGATCGAGCAGCCGGGGGCGCCGATCGCGGACGTGGTCCGGATCCTGTCGGACCTCGGGACGACGATCGTGGACCTCGCGTCGGGCCTCGAGCTCGACCTCGACGGGCCGGACGAGGACGACGGGCTGTTCCGCCCGACGCTGGGCGCGCTGCAGGCGCTGCGGCCGTCGCTCGCGGCCCTGGCGGGGACGGTGGACCCGGCGGACCGGGCGGCGATCGAGGAGCTGGTCGCGTCGCTGGGATGACCGCACGGTTACGGGTCGGCATGGCGATCACGCTCCCCCGGTCGATGGATCCGCAGCTCCACTCGCTCGAGGAGGAGGTGGCCCGCGTCCGCGGCCTCACCCCGGAGCAGCGGCTGCGCCTGGTGGCGCTGGTCTGTCGCTCGACGCTGAGCGTGCTGAACCTCCACCCGAAGCGCGACCTCCTGCTGAAGCTCCGCGACCCCGTCCCGGAGTCGACCCGGGCAGCGCTCCGGCGGCTCGGGCTCCCCCGGTGAACCCCCTCGAGTTCGACGCGTTCGCGATCGCGGCCCGGCTCGCCCGGGCGCTGGACGACGGAGGCGTACCGTACGCGATCGGCGGCGCCATCGCGTACGGCCTGTGGGGCGACCCCCGAGGCACCTACGACGTCGACATCAACCTGTTCGTTGGCCGCGAGCAGCTCGACCGGGCGTTGGACGTGATCGAAGCGGCCGGGGTCACGCTGGACCGCGAGGCAGCGCGACGCGCCGATCTTGACGGAGACGTGATCGTCGGGTGGTGTGACGGGCTCCGGATCGACCTGTTCACGCCGAGCATCCCGTTCTCGTGGGAGGCGATGAACACCCGGGTCCGATTGACCGGACCGCTCGGCTCCGCCGCCTACCTGTCCGCGGAGGCGACGGCGGTGTTCAAGCTGCTGTTCTTCCGGTCGAAGGACCGCGTGGACCTCGAGAAGCTGGTCGCGGTGCAGGGCGGGGACCTCGACGCCGCATACGTTCGGCGGTGGATGGTCGACATGATGGGTGAGGACGACATCAGGGTCCAGGAGTGGGACCGGATCCTCACGGCGTACGGACCGCGCTGACCCACGCGGCCGACGGGGTCGGGCGCGTCAGGCGGACCGGAGGGTGGCGCAGCCAGTCGCGCAGCGACCGAGCGGAGCGAGCCCGGCGGGAGGCCGGCCCGCGGAGCGGGCGACGCCCAGCCGTCCCTGACCTCAGATCACCCCCGGCCAATCAAACCCGACCGCGGCGAACCGGGCCCGGATCTCGGCTACCACGGCGTCGGGGAGCGGACCCGCCGCCACCGCCGACGCTGCTGCCCGGAGGTGGTCCTCGGACGCCGTGCCGACCAGCGCCGTGTCCACCCCCGGCGCGTACGCCGCGAACCGGAGCACCTCGGCCGGGGTCAGCGACAACGCCATCGCCCGCCACCGCTCGACGTAGATCCGCCGATCCGGCGCGTCCGGGAGGGTCGCGTCCCGCCACGGGGCGTTGGCGAGGGGCCGCTTCGCGAGGGTCCGGACGCCCGGCCGCAGCGCCCCGAGCGCCCGCTGGTCGACCACGCTCACCGACGTCTCGACCACCCCGAACAGCCCGGACCAGACGGCCGCGTCGAGGTCAACGTTGTCACCGGAGTACCCGATCGCGCGGACCTTGCCGGCGTCTCGGGCCGCGACCAGCGCGCCGACGATGTCGTCGCGGAGGGCGACCGCGGCCGGGCACGAGTGGAGCAGCACCGCGTCGAGGTGGTCGGTCCGGAGCCGCCCGAGCGCGCGGTCGATCCCGAGCGCGACGCACGGGCCGGTCCAGTCGGCGTGGCCGGGCACGCCGTACCCGACCTTGGTGACCAGTGCCACGTCGCGCCGCCGGGGGCCGAGGTGCCTCCCGAGCCGGTCCTCCGACGCGCCGTAGCTCGGGGCGGTGTCGATCACGCCGACCCCGAGGTCGAGCGCGACCGCGATCAGCCGCGCCGCGGCGGCGTCGTCGAGGGCCGCGTCCCCGAGGGGTCCGCCGCCGAGTCCGAGCTTCGAGGAGGGTGCCATGCGGGGCGATGATACAGTCTCGGCGTGGGCACGATCTGCGCGACCTGCGCCGAGGCGACCGACGACGACGACGACGCGTGCCGGGGGTGCGGCGCGGACCCGCGCCTCGACGGCCGGTACCGCCTGGTCCGCGCGATCGGCCGCGGCGCCGCCGGGACCACCTGGGAGGCGGTGCGGCTCGCCGACGGGGCCCGGGTCGCGATCAAGGAGACGGTCCTCCGCCGCGAAGACGCCGACAAGGCCCACCAGCTCGCCGAGCGCGAGGCGCGGGTCCTCCGCCAGCTCGCCCACCCGGCGATCCCGGCGTTCGTCGAGCACCTCCGCACCGGGACCGGGCGGACGCGCAGCCTGTGGCTGGTCCAGCAGTACGTCGACGGGGTGGACCTCGCCCGCGGCCTCGCGGACCACCGGTACACCGAGGCCGAGGTGCTGGCGGTGCTCGACGGGCTGTGCGGGGTGCTCGGGTACCTCCACGGCCTGTCGCCGCCGGTCCTCCACCGCGACCTGAAGCCGTCGAACGTGATCCGGACCGCCGACGGCGCGCTGGTGCTGGTCGACTTCGGCTCGGTCCGGGACGCGCTGGCGTCGGAGCTCGGCGGCAGCACGGTCGCGGGCACGTTCGGGTTCATGGCGCCGGAGCAGTTCGCGGGGGACGCGTCGCCGCGGTCGGACCTGTACGGGCTCGGCGCGCTGGCGGTGGCGCTGCTCACCCGGGAAGACCCGGCGAAGCTCCACACCCCCGACGGTCGGATCGCGTGGCGGACCCGGGCGGTGGTGGGCGCGGGGACGGCGGCGCTGCTCGACGACCTGCTGGCGCCGAACCCGCTGCTCCGGCCGGCGTCGGTCACGGCGGTCCGCGAGCGCCTCCGCCGGACGAGCGCCCGCCCGCGCCCGCAGCTCGCCGCGGCCCGGCCCCCGGCGTCGGCGCTGATCCCGCCGGAGCTCCGGCCGTTCGCCCAGGTGGCGGACCTGCCGGACCCGTTCGACCCGGACCCGTTCCCGGACCCGATCGTGCCGTACCGCCCCTCGACCCCGCCGGCGCGGATCACGCTCGAGTCGGCGGCGGTGGCGTTCGGGATCCCGCTCGCGGTGGCGGTGGCGCTCGCGGTCCTGGCGTTGGTGTGGGTGCTGCTCGGCGCTTTGTCCTGACGGTGCCCACGGTGGGGTGACGGCTGCGGAGCGGTGGATGGATGCCGCGGGCGCCCAGCCTCGAACGGGTCGGTGGCGCGTCGCGTCGGGTCCCGGAACGGCGCTGGTGGCATGCGCCGCGCATCTTGGCGTCGAGGGCTCCGGTGGACGAACGGGGCGCGGCTCCGGGCAAGCCATCGGGGGAGGGAGAAGTGCCGGGGCGACCCTCGGTGGAGGCGGGAGCCGGGCGCTCCGGCGGCGTGAACGGCCGAACGTCCCCGGGCCACGGGGGGCCGCCTCGTGCTGCCGCGCGACGGTCACGGCGTCGGGGACTCGGGCTGAGCCGGACGATCGCGTGACGCCGATTGACCTGACGCGCCGGCGATCGTCCTCCGTGAGCCAGGTGGGCACGACCGACTGAACCGGAAGCGGTCAGCGCGCCAACGTGCTCCCGAGCAACACGCCGTCCGCCCAGTACGCGCCGGTCGGCCCCGCCGGCAGCAGATCCCAGGTCCGCGGCCGGTCGTACCGGACCCGCTCCGCCGCCACCACCTCTGCCCCGTCGAGCAGGTCGCCGACCACTAGCTCGCCGAGCGGCACCGGGTCGAGGCCGCTGCCGTCTCCTCGGAACGTCGGATGGCCCGGGGAGGCCTCGACCCACCGCCCGTCGGCGAGGACCAGCCGCACCACCACGTGATCCGCCGGCACCAGCCGGGAGCGGACCGCGAGCAGCGGCGCCGTCACGCGGGCCCCGTCCGCCGCCACCGTCCACACGAGCTCGCCCTCCCGGAGCGACGCCACCGCCCGCGGACCGGCCGGGGTGTCGATCGCGGCGTCCGGCGGCAGGCACTTCGGCAGGTCGCACGGCCCGTGGTAGCACACGTACGACGGGATCCCGGCGCAGTCGAACCCGTCGGGGCAGCTCCCGTACCCGCCGTCGCTCCCGCCCGGCTCGCACGACACCCCCTCGAGGATCACGCACCCGGTGTCGGTGTCGGTGTCACTGTCCGTGTCACTGTCAGCGTCGCTGTCGCTGTCGGCGTCCGCGTCCGCGTCCGCGTCGCTGTCGCTGTCGCTGTCGGCGTCCGCGTCGGCGTCGGCGTCGCCGTCGGTCTTGTCCGCCGTCGTCGTCGAGCCCGAGCACGCGCCGATCCCGATCCATGACCACGCGATGAACCGCATCGAATCCTCCGTCCGTGCTCCCCCTCCGTAGCCCGTCCGCCCGGCGTCGCCGTCCGACGGACGGGGGCGGATCGGAGGCCACGTCCACCCCGCGTGCCCGTCGCCGACCTGGCGCATCTCCCCACAGCCGTTCCGACACCCACCGCCACGCGTCACCGACCCGCTCAAGCCGGGCGTTCGCGGCATCCACCCACCGCTCCGCAGCCGTCAGCTGGCCGTGGGACGGACACCGGACCGGAC
>JBEBJW010000171.1:0-9174 GCA_040079715.1 Myxococcota bacterium
CGACAACCGCCCCCAGCGGTTCGTCGCCGCGGCGGCGATCGGTGGCCAGGTGCTGCCCGGCGTCTCGATCGGCCTCGGCGCGAACCTCCTCGCGAAGGCGCACATCCGGGTCGGGGCGACGATCGACGCGGCAGTGAACCCGCCGGAGGCCACGGGGACCACCACCGCTGCGACGCCGGACCTGGACGCCGCGGTGTCCGACGTGACGATCGACGTCCACACGATCGACTTCCAGGTCGTGCCCGCGGTCGCGCCGCTGGCCGGGATCCAGCTCGATCTCGGGCGGTGGTGGGCGCCGCTCGACGGGCTGGTCCTCGGCGGGGCGTACCAGGGCCGGGTCGGGCTGCCGCTCGATGTCGACCTCGATCTGCAGGCGAACGCCGAGGTCACCGGGTTCGGCGACCTCGAGCCGTTCGTGGCCGCGGCCGTGGCGGAGGCCACCCTGACCCTGTTCGACCACTACGTTCCCCAGCGGATCTCGCTCGGGATGGCGTACCGGCGGTCGGACGTGCTCACCGTGTACCTCGACGGCCGGTGGACCGACTGGCGCGGCCTGGTGCTGAACGTCGCCCGGCTCGACGAGGCGTCCCTCACCTCACCGTTCGTGTCGATCGACGACGCCGCGATCCACGACGGCAACCCGTACACGATCGTGGTGAAGTCGACCTGGAGCCTCCGGATGGGGGCAGACCTCGAGCTGCCGAAGATCGCGATCGCCGGCCGGATTCGGTACGTCCAGTGGTCGGTCCGCGGCGGGTTCGGGTTCGAGCCGACCCCGCTCGTGTCGCAGGGCTCGTCGAGCGCGTTCCTCGACACCGACCGGACGATGTTCACGTTCGGGGTCGGCGAGGAGAGCTGGGACCCGTTCGGCCTGGTCGACGGCGCGGTCCGGTTCGACCTGTTCTTCCAGTGGCACGTCCTCGCGCGGGCGACCCTCCCCCGCACATCGGCCGGCCCCGTCGCGGGATATCCGGCCGACAGCGCGTCGGGGATCCCGGTCGGCGGGACGATGCCGGTGATCGGTGGGCAATGGAGCTTCGAGTACTGAACCCGGGGGTGCCGGTCGGTCGGCTCGCCCCCACGCCGTCCGGGCGACTCCACCTCGGCAACGCGCTCGCGTTCGGGGTCGCCTGGCTGTCGGTCCGCGCTCGGAGCGGCCGGCTGCTGCTCCGGATCGAGGACGTCGACCGGCAGCGCGCTCGGACCGAGATCGAGCGGTCGATCCGCGAAGACCTGCGGTGGCTCGGGATCGACTGGGACGAGGAGACGCCTCCCCAGCGCCTGCGCGACTACACGCCGTGGCTCGACCGGCTCCGCGCCTCGACCTACCGGTGCACCTGCAGCCGGCGCGAGGTCGCCGGGCCGTACCCCGGGACCTGCCGCGGCGCCGCCCACGCCGAGGGTGGGATCCGATTCCGGCTGCCGCCCGGGGAGGTGACGTGGGTCGACCGGCGGTTCGGGCCGCGGACGATCGACCCGAACCAGTTCGGCGACCCGGTGTTGATGCGGCGGGACGGCGTCGCCACCTACAACCTGGCGGTGGTGGTCGACGACCTGTGCGACGGGGTGACCGAGGTGGTCCGCGGGGCCGATCTGCTCGACTACACCGCGGTCCAGCTCCACCTGTGGCGGGCGTTCGGCGCGACCCCGCCGAGCTGGCTGCACGCGCCGCTGGTGCTCGGACCGGACGGGGCGAAGCTGTCGAAGAGCCACGGCTCGACCGAGATCCGGGCCCTCGCCGCTGCCGGCGCGACACCGGCGGACGTGTGGCGGCGGCTGCTGCCGGCGCTCGGGCTCGGCGGGTTCGACCACCTCCACGCTGCGGTCGGCGCGTTCCGCCCGGACGGGGGCTCGGTCGAGCCGATCACCGCCCGGTGACACCTGCGCCTCGGCCGTCAATCCGGGATCGGGAAGTACGGGCCGCCGAGGGCGAGCGGGGCCGGGACGGCCGGCCGGCCCTCGTCGAGGGTCCAGGCGGCGACCCAGTACCGCTCGGGGTCGTGGCGATCGACGATCACAGCGCCGTCCGCCCGGGCGAGGACCTCGACCGCCCGGAGGTCCGCGCCGAACGGGAGCTGGTACCGCTCCATCACCTGGACCTCGGTCGGCCCCCCCGGCGGCTGCGACGAGCCCCCGCTCGACTGGAACGCGACCGCTCCCGGCGAGGCCGCGCCGAGCGCAGTGGTGAACGCGTCCTTCTGCGCCTCGAGCCTTGCCTCGACCGCGCGCGGGTCTCCGCTGGGTCCGACCGCCTCGGCCCACCGAACCTCGACCCACGGCGACCGCCGCCGATCCGGTTGGACGAACGCCGGCAGCCCCGCGCCCCGCAGCGCCGCGATCGCGTCCGCCGGCGGCACCGACACCGGGACGATCACCCACCACCCCCGCCAGTCGTGCGGCCCCGCGAGCGCCGGCGCGAGCCGCGCGATCAGCGCCTGCTGGTCGGGGGTCGCGTAGCCGTCCGGCGTGTCGCCGAGGCTGTACCAGGCGCGCCGCCCGCCGACGTCGATCCGCAGCTCGTGGGTGATCCGCTCGCGGTCGGACAGGTCGGCCGGCTCGTCGTCGAGGACCAGCCCGTCGACAAGGGCCCGCGCCGCCCGGCCGGTCAACACCACGCCGCGATCGACCTCGCCGTCGCCTCCCGGGCCTCCCGGGACGGCGAACGGGTCGACCGTGACGAACACCACGTCTCGGCCGGACGCGCACCCAATCGCGAGCGCCATCAACCCCATCACCACGGGCCACCCCACGGACCGATCGCGGTCGCCTCGGGCACGGCGACGCGGAGCGCGCGCTCGGCGGCCGCGGGGTCCGGCTCGGCCAGCACCACGAACCCGACCCACCGCGCCGGTCGGTCGATCCGATCGACGGTCACCCGGTTCGCGATCGCCGCCGCGTCGAGCCCCGCGAGGTCGGTCCCCGGCGCGAACCACACGTCGCGGTGCCGGCGGGCGCTGGTCACGGCCCCGCCGTGCGACGAGCCTCCGCCCCAGTCGACCGCGACCAGCCCGAGGGGCGCGAGCGCGGCGGTCGCGGCGTCGAGGCGGCGGTCGAGCGCGGCGTCGAGCGCGTCGGACGAGGTGGACGGGCCGGCAGCGCCCGCGGCCTCGAGCTCGACCCGGACCCGCCCGGGGTCGACGACCCACAGCTCGAGTCCCCGAGCCGCCACCGCCTGCGGCGACACCGCGATCGGCACCTCGATCCGGTACGCCCACCCCGACGACGACGACCACCGCGCGATCGCCGGATCGAGCAGGGCCGGGAGGCCGTCGCGGTCCGCGCACGGGGGGCCGATCCGCCACTCGTGGTCCCACCGCCACGGGCGCCCGCCCGCATCCGTCGCCGGGTCCACGAGATCATCCGGGCGCGCTCCCGCCAGGCCGCGAGCGCGTCCGCCTCGGCGTCGGTCAGCACCACCGCCCGGTGATCGAGCCGGCTGAGCGAGCGCAGCGCAGGGTCGGCCACCAGCACGCCCGTCGGACCTGCGGCGGCGATCGGGATCCACCACATCGCGCCTCCCCCGCCCGTCTATCGAGGATCGACCGCCCGCGCGTGTGGCGGGTCCACCATCCGGTTGCGGATACTCGGAACCGAGTATACGGTCACGGGTATTGGAGCTCGAATGGCGAAACGCGCGGTCGGAAACCCGCTTGCGCTCGCGGTGCTGGCCCTGTTGACCGAACGGCCCACCCACCCGTACGACATCGCGCGGACGCTGCGGCAACGCCGGAAAGAGCAGAGCATCAAGCTCAACTACGGCTCGCTGTACACCGTGATCGAGCAGCTCGTGCGGGTCGGGTTCCTGACCCCCGATCACACCGCTCGGGACACGGCCCGGCCCGAGCGCACCGTGTACGCGATCACCGACGCCGGCCGGTTCGAGCTGTTCGACTGGATGTCCGAGCTCGTGAGCACGCCGCACAAGGAGTACCGCACGTTCGAGGCGGCGCTGGCGCTGCTCGCAGTGCTCCCGCCGGACGAGGCCGAGCGGCTGCTGGTGATCCGGCTCGAGCGCCTGTCGGCGCAGGTCCGCGCGCTGCGGATCGAGTGCGAAGACGCCGTCGCGAACGGCCTGCACCCGATCCACCTGGTCGAGACCGAGTACCGGATCGCGCTCGACGCGGCCGAGCTCGCGTTCGTCCAGCGGTTCGTGGACCAGCTGCGGACGGACCCGTCGTTCGCTGCCCCGTGGTGGGCGTTTCACCGTGGACCTGAGGAGGATCGTGATGGGCGATGAGCACGCGGTGGTGATCGGGGCCGGGATCGCCGGGCCGGTGGTGGCGATGGCGCTCCAGCGGATCGGCGTGGAGTGCACCGTGTACGAGCGCCACCCCGGCCCGTCCGAGGGCGTCGGAGCGTTCTTGACCGTCGCCGCGAACGGACTCGACGCGCTGGCGGCGATCGATCTGCACCGCGAGGTCGCCGCCGCCGGGTTCTCGACCCCGAAGATGTCGATGTGGAGCGGCACCGGGCGGAGGCTCGGGACCCTCGATCACGGGTACCGCCCGTCCGGCGCGACCACCACCACGATCGAGCGCGCGGCGCTGTACCGGACGCTGCTCGCCGCCGCGACCGACCGCGGGATCCGGTTCGAGTACGGGCGCCGGCTGACCGGGATCCGCGAGCGGCGGGACGAGGTCGTCGCCGCATTCGCCGATGGTTCCGAGGCCCGCGGGACGTTCCTGGTCGGCGCGGACGGGATCTGGTCCACCGCCCGGAAGCTCGTCGATCCGGGCGCGGCCGAGCCCGAGTACTGCGGGCTCATCGGGTCCGGCGGCTACGCGACGGGCGTGGACCTGCCCCCCGAGCCCGACACGTTCCAGTTCGTGTTCGGGCGGCGTGCGTTCTTCGGGTACATCGCGCGCGAGGGCGGCCTCGTGTGGTGGTTCGCCAACGTGCCGACCCGACCGGAGCCGTCGCGGGAGGCGCTCGCCGCGCTCCAGCCCGACGACGAAGCCCAGCGGCTGCGCGCCCTGTTCGCCGACGACGCGCCCCCGCTGGCCGCGATCCTCGACGCCCCGTCGCTCGGGCGGTTCCCGTCGATGCCGATGCACACGCTGACCCCGCCGCGCGCGTGGTCCCGCGGGCGGGTCGTGCTGGTCGGCGACGCCGCCCACTCCACCTCCCCGTCGTCCGGTCAGGGCGCGTCGCTCGCGATCGAGGACGCGATCGAGCTCGCGCGGTGCCTGCGGGACCGCGAGCCGCTCGCCGACGCGTTCACCGCGTACCAGCGCCTGCGCGAGCAGCGCGTGATGCGGATCCTGGTCGAGGCGCGGCGGACGAACAGCGACAAGGCCGCCGGTCCGATCGGGCGGGTGTTCCGGGATCTCGCGATGCCGATCGTGCTGAAGCGGGTGCTGA
Organism: Myxococcota bacterium; assembly: GCA_040079715.1. GTDB lineage: Bacteria > Myxococcota_A > UBA796 > UBA796 > JACKER01. Next base: position 5,362 of record JBEBJW010000171.1, read on the forward strand.
CCCCGGAGGCGCGGGAGTGGCTCACCGGGCACCACATCGAGTTCGACCGCCCGATCGACGCGGACCTCGCCCCGTAGTCAGCCGACCGGCTGGTGCTCCCGGCACAGCGCCGCCGTCTCGGGCTCGGTGAGCGCCTGGTCGACGAGGCCGCACCACGCCCCCGAGGCCGCTCTCCGGAAGTGGGCGCACGACCGGCACACCCCGAACGTCGCCCCGCCTCGCGCGCCCACCAGGGTCACCAGCAGGCCCTCGAGCGCCTCGGCAGCGGCGGTCCCGTCGACCCCGGCCAGGATCGGGGCGGGGAACGACGCCTCGACGAGCCGTCGCCCCGCGTCCGTGATCGCGCAATGCTGGACCCGGCGATCCGTGGGGTCGGTGACCCGCGCCACCAGCCCCTTCCGCTCGAGCGCGGTCACCGTCTGGCTGACCGTGCCGCGGGTGGCGCCGAGGTACTCCGCCAGCGTCGACGGCGTGTCGCTGAACCGGTTCGCGAGGGCGAGGAACTGCAGCGCCTCGAGCTGAGCCAGCGCCAGCCCGTGGGCGGTGGCGATCGCGCGCAGATCCTGTTGCACCAGGTGGGCGAGGCGCTCGAGGACCAGGTGGAGCCGGGCGGTCGACATCGCACTCAGTATCGACTCGAAAAGGATTCGACGAACGGACCCGGTCGATATAGTATCGACTCGAAATCAATCGGGCATGTCGCCCGTACAACCGGAGACAACGATGCCTCGTCGGCCGTCGGTGGTCCTGCTCGTCCCCGCCCTCCTGCTCGCCTCGGCCACGCTCGCAGCGTCGCCCGCGCGGATCCCGTTCCCCGCCGGATACCGCGACTGGACCCACGTGAAGTCGATGTGGCTCGGACCGGACCACGCCCTCGCCACCCCGTTCGCCGGGTTGCACCACGTGTACGTGAACGACACCGGCCGGGCCGCGCTCGAAGCGGGTCGGCCGCTGCCCGACGGCGCGATCCTGGTGTTCGACCTGCTGGAGGCGCCGCTCGCGGACGCCGCGGTGGCCGAGGGTCCCCGCAAGCTGGTCGGGGTGATGACCAAGGACCGGGCAGCGTACCCGGCCACCGGCGGCTGGGGGTTCGAGGCGTTCGCCGGGGACTCGACGACCGCGCGGCTGGTCACCGACGGCGGGGCGAGCTGCTTCGCCTGTCACCAGGCGCGCCAGCCGAGCGACTACGTGTTCACCGCCTGGCGCAGGTGAGCTCACCCCCGACGACCCGACGATCCGGCCACGATCGACTGGTCAACCCGACGCGGTCGCTCGGTCCAGCGTCATCCGCGGTTCGACTCAGCCTTCGGGGTGATAGCGGGGACCGATGACGACCCGACCGGTCGAGCGGGCGCACGGGCGGTACCCCTGACCCGGGGCTGGCTCGATCGGTGGGTGTGGTCGCTGGTCGCCGACCGCGACCCCGACGGCGTCGCGTTCGATCGGCGGTGGGGCACCGAGACCCGGTGGTTCGACCTCGGGAACTACGAGCCGACGCCGGTGTCGGTGGTCGAGGCGGCGCTGGCCGCGGTCCCGATCGCTCCCGCGACCGCGACGTTCGTCGACCTCGGGTCGGGCAAGGGCCGGGTCGTGCTGCTCGCCAGCCGCCGCCCGTTCCAGCGGGTCGTCGGGATCGAGCGACGCCCCCGGCTCCACGCGGCAGCGACCCGGAACCTCGCCGCGTTCACCGCGCGCGGCGGGCCGATCGCCCCGGTCGAGCTCGTGTGCGGCGACGCGGCCGCCCTGCCGGTCCCCGACGGACGCGTGGTGGTGTGGCTGTTCAACCCGTTCGCCGGCGACGTCCTGGTCCCGGTGCTCGACCGGCTGGTCGGTCGCGACGTGTGGATCGTGTACGTGGTCCCGTCCCACCTCGCGCTGGTGCGGTTCCGCGGGTTCGACCCGGTCGCGACCGGCGGCGCCGGGGACTACCCGTGGGTCGTGCTGACCCGTCGCGGCGCGCTCACCAGTCGATGATCGTCGAGCCCCAGGTGAACCCCGACCCGAACGCGACGCACGCGACCTTCATCCCGCGGACCAGCCGCCCGGTGCTCTCGGCCTCGGCCAGCAGGAGCGGGATCGTGGCGGCGGTGGTGTTGCCGTACCGCTCGATGTTGTTGATCGTCTTCGACACCGGGATGTTCATCATCTGCGCGACCATCTGGTTGATCCGGAGGTTCGCCTGATGGAAGCAGAACAGATCGATGTCGTTGAGATCGATCTTCTGGGCCCAGCACGCCTGCATCAGGACCTGGATCATCCGCTCGACCGCGTTCTTGAACACGAGCTTGCCGTCCATCTGGGCCCACAGCATCTCGGACGGGACCTCGCCGACGCCGTCTTCGCGGATCGAGACGTACGGGCGCTTCGACATGTCCCACACCCGCTGGGCGAGCTTGTCGGCGAACCGACCGTCCGCCCCGAGCCACCAGCCGCGGATCCCACGGTCTTCGTCGGTCGGGCTGACCACCACCGCGCCCGCGCCGTCGCCGAACAGCGACGCGATCTGGCGGCCGCGGGTCGACAGGTCGAGCGCGGCGGAGTGGGTCTCCCCGCCGACCAGCAGCACGTGCTTCACCATCCCCGACTGGACCATCGACGAGGCCGTGGCGAGCCCGTACAGGAACCCCGAGCACTGGTTCCGCACGTCGAGCGCCGGGATGAACCGCCCGAGCTCGCACAGCCCGAGCTTCTCCTGGAGGTACACGCCGTCGCCGGGGAACGCGTGCTTCGGCGACAGGGTGGCGAACACGATCATGTCGATGTCGGTCTTCTGGAGGCCGGCGCGGGCGATCGCCTGCTCGGCCGCCGGGACCGCGAGATCGGCCGAGCACAGCCCGGGCTCGGCGAACCGACGGGCCTCGATCCCCGTGCGCTGGACGATCCACTCGTGCGAGGTGTCGACGCCGTACTGCTCGCGCAGATCGTCGTTCGTGACCACCCGCGGGGGGACGAAGCTGCCGGTCCCGGAGATGTAGGCGTTGGGCATGGTCGCATCCTGCGGACGGGGGACGGAAGGGGCTGATCCACGTATCTCGGATCGATGCCCACGGCCGCCGGGATAGGAGGGGACCGTGCTCCGCCTGACCCTCCGCTCCGGCCGCGACGGCCGCCTGCTCGCTCGGATCGTCGACCGCGACGGCGTGCTGTTCGTGCTCGACTTCGGCGACCCCGCCACCCTGACCGATGCCTCGCGTCGGGTGCTGCACGGCGGGTTCTCGGTCCACTGGCAGGGCCAGTCCGAGACGGCGATCCCGACCAACCCGGCGCTGCTCCGCCAGCTCGCGCTGTACTACGCGTCGCAGGGCCTGCTGGTGTTCTTCGACGAGCCCGACTGGCCGCGGATCGCGCGCCAGGGACCGCTCGACGTGCCACGCCCGTACTCGGCCGGCCCGCCGACCCTGCTCCCGGACGAGCCGAACGAGCCCGAGCTCACCCAGCTCCTGTCGCGCAAGGACCTCGTCGACCTCAAGGCCCGGCTCGCGGCGGACGCGGCCCGGCTGCGGCTGCTCCCGGGCGACGTCACCGTGGTCCCGCACGACGACGAGGAGGAGCTGACCCAGGAGGTCAGTCGGCCGGATCGGCCGGGTCGACCGGGGGTGCGTCCCGGTGGAGGCTCGCCAGGGCGGTGAGCCGGGCCGGACCGAGGTCCGAGCCGAACAGCGAGACCGCCGCCACGATCGACGCGACGATCCACGTCGGCGCCCCCACTCCCCGGGCGACCAGCGCGCCGGGGACGGTGGCGAGCGCCAGGGCGAGCCCGGCGGCCGCAGCCTCGGGCGCGACCGCGGCCCGCATCTGGGCGAGGCCCTCGGC
>JBEBJW010000172.1:0-9172 GCA_040079715.1 Myxococcota bacterium
CGACCGACGCCCCGAACCGCCACCGCGCGTAGCCCTTGGTCTGCCCCGCCTCCGCGAACGCCGTGCGCTCGGTGCTCCCGGGGGTGACCACGGTGGCGTGCCCGACCTCGACCACCTGGCGTGGGTGGAGGTGGCCGCACGCGACGTGCCGGACGGCGCGGGGCAGGTGCTGGGCGCCGATCGTCTCGGCCTGGGCGCCGACCCGGAACCGGAACCCGGCGGCGCGCCCGGGCGATGGAGGCAGCCGGTGGCCGTCGAACGCCTGGTGCGCGACCACGAGATCGACCGCGCCGAACCCCGCGACCGCCGCCGCGAACGCCTCGGCCGTCCGGCAGTACGGGACCAGCCCGAGCGCGAGCCCACCGACCACCCGGCGCTCGGGGACGTCGGCGACGTGGACCCCGGGGAGGCCCCCGATCGTGGCGGTGAGCCCCACCCGGTCGTGGTTTCCGGGGATGATCACCACCGGGACCCGCCGGGCGGCCTCCCCGAGCAGCCGCCGCGCGACCGCGACCGCGACCCGATCCGGCGCCGACCGGTCGAACAGGTCGCCGGAGTGGACCACGAGGTCGACCTCCTCCCGCAGCGCCGGGGCGAGGGCGAGCTCGAGCGCGCGGGCGTGATCGTCCGCCCGGAGGGTCGGGGGCGCGCCGATCAGCGGCCAACGGGCGCCGAGGTGGGTGTCGGTGACGTGCAGGAGCTCCATCCTGAACGTCTACCGCACCGACGGGCCAAAAACTGACCGCGACCGATCCGCCGGTGTCGCTACAGGCCCCACCGGGCGGAGAGCTGGTCGAGCAGCGCCTGCTCCTCCGGGCTCCGCACGCCGTCCGATCCCGCGAGATCGTGGAGCAGGGTCCGGATCAGCTGGCGCGCGTCCGGTCGCTGGACGCCGTCGGCGGCGGCGATCGCGTCCGCGGCGGTGGCGAACGCGGATCGGGCCGCGGCGACCGTGGCGCGGAGCGACTCGACGCCCATCTCCTCGCCGAGCGCCTCGAGCTCGGCGGCCTCGCCGGGATCGATCTTCGCGTCGGCCGCGGCGAGGTGGGCGAGCAGCCCGAACAACACCTGGCGCTCGTCGAGCGTGAGCTCGTGCACCTGCATGGATCCTCCCTGCCGGGGCACGTACCCCGAAAGCGGTCGACGAGGTAAGCACGATGGGGAGCGCTGCCATGTGGACGTTCGCGATCGCGGCACTCGCAGGTCCGCCACCGACGGTGGTGCCGACCCGCGCGGCGGCGCCGGTGGTGGTCGACGGCGTCCTCGACGAGGCCGTGTGGCAGGGCGAGCCGATCACCGGGTTCACCCAGTGGGAGCCGGCGCCGGGCGCACCGGGCCAGGGCGCGCCGGGGCAGGGGACGCGGGCGTGGATCGCGTACGACGACCGCAATCTGTACGTGGCGTTCGACGCCCGGGTCGACCCGGGCCGGGCCCAGTCGAACGCGCTGTCTCCCCGCGACCGGAACCGCGGCGAAGACACGGTCGGCGTGTTGCTCGACACGTACCGCGACGGCCAACGCGCGTTCTTGTTCATGGTCAACGGACACGGCGTCCAGGGCGACGCGATCTTCGTCGACGGCGAGTCCGAGCTGTCGTTCCAGGCGGACATGTCGTGGGACGGCGTGTGGGACTGCGCCGCCACCACCGCCGACGGCGTGTACCGGGTCGAGCTCGCGATCCCGTTCCGGACCCTCCGGTTCCCGCGGACCGAGCTCCAGACCTGGGGCCTGGTGCTGGTCCAGAACGTGCCGGTGCCGTCTGCGGTCGAGACCTGGCCGACGCTCGACGCCGACGTGGCCGGGATCCTGACCCAGTCCGCGACCCTCGGGCCGTTCCCGCTCGCCGGGCGCCCGAGCCGGCTCGAGCTGATGCCGACCTTGACCTCGGTGTTCGATGTCCAACCGCCGATCGCCCACACCGGACCGCTCGGGTGGAAGGTCGACCCGGGGATCGGGGCGCGGATCGGCCTCACGTCGAGCTCGACCGCCGAGCTCACCGTCAACCCGGACTTCTCGCAGATCGAGTCCGACGCCGCTCAGGTCAGCGCCAACGTCAAGTTCCCGCTGTTCTATCCGGAGCGACGGCCGTTCTTCCTCGAGAACGCCGACCTGTACGCCACCCCGGTGACCCTCGCCCACACCCGCTCGATCGTCGATCCGCTCCTCGGGTACAAGGTCAGCGGCCGGGCCGGCCCGGTGGCGGTGGCGTGGCTCGGGGCCTACGACGAGACGCCGGCGCCGTCGACGATCTCGGTCGACTACGCGACCGGGGCGCCGCTGCCGACCTGGGGTCCGGTGGTGACCGGGCGGTCCGACGCGATCGACGACCTGATCCGGGTCCGCGGCGACGTCGGGGGCGGCAGCTCGCTCGGGGTGCTGGTGTCGGACAAGGAGCTGCGGGTCGGCGGGTTCGACGCCGAGCGCACGATCGCGAACCGGGTGGCGGCGATCGACGGCCAGTGGGTGACCGGCCGGTACGCGCTCACCGGCCAGCTCCTGGGCTCGTCGACCGAGTTTCCGGACGGCACCGCCGCCACCGCCCCCGGGTGGGCGGCCGCGGTCCACCGCCAGGGCGCGGGCTGGGTGTTCGATCTCGGCCACAGCTTCCTGTCGCCTGGGTTCCGCGCCGAGAACGGGTTCCTGACCGAGGTCGGGCGGGTCGGGTTCTCCGGTGACAGCGCGCTCCTGTTCCGGCCGGGGCCCGCCGCGCGGCTGGTCGCGCCGGGGCTCGAGGCCGCGATCTCGTTGACCCCGGACGCCGAGGTCGCCGACGCCTCGGCCGGCCCGACGCTCGAGCTCCAGCTCGGAGACCGGTGGACGATCGAGGCCACCGGCGGGTACCGGCGGGAGCGGTTCGCGTCGACCGACTTCGACCTGTGGTACGAGGAGGCCAACGTCAACCTGCGGGCCGCCCCGGCGTGGTTCGTCGGGGTAGCGATCGAGTCGGGGTCGCTGCCGCACTACGCCGCCCGGACCGAAGCCGAGCTGTACCAGGGGTTTCACTGGTTCGTCGGGCCGCAGACCAACGCCGACCTGTTCGGTCGGATGAACGTCGATCTGGGGGTCGCGATCGACCAGTTCTCCGAAGCGCCGGGCGCCCCCGCCGTGTACAGCACGGTGATCGGGCGGAGCGCGATCCAGCTCACGGTGACCCCCGAGGTGTACCTCAGGTGGATCGAGCAGTACGACAGCACGTTCGAGGTGCTCGAGTCGAGCTTCCTCGCCGGGTACGTCGTGAACTACGGCACCACCGCGTACCTCGGGTACACGGAGACCGTGCCGTACGCGGACGGCGAGCCCGAGCGGACCGCGTTCGCGAAGGTGTCGTACCTCGCTCGGTTCTGACGCCGTCCGTCAGAACGACCCGAACTCCACCCCGACCTGCAGCCCGAGCGTCAGGTAGGTGAACGGCACCCCGGACACGTCGACCTCGGCGCCGGACCGGTCGGTGTACACGTGGCGGGCCGGGATCGCCATCTGGCCGAACAGCAGCCCCTCGACCGCCAGCGTGTCGTTGATCGGCCCGAGCACGCCGGCCTCGAGCCGCAGCGGGTAGTTCGGCACCCGGAGGCGCTCTTCGGTGTCCTGTCCCCGCCAGCTCGACGACGCGATCCCGATGCCCACGCCGCCGAGCAGCAGCACGGTGTCGAGGTCGATCCCCTGATCGTAGCTCGCGATCAGCGCCACGTCGGTGAACCGGTTCCCGATGTCCAGGTTGGCGGTCAACCCGAGCCGGCCACCGAACGAGACCCACCGGTGTCCGCTGATCCCGATCAGGAAGTCGCCGTACGACCGCGACAGGCTGGTGGCGTCCGGGGTCCCGTCGCCGTCGACGTCGTCGGGTTCGCCGTCTTCGTCGAAGTCGTAGTCGCGGATCTTCGGCGGGAACGCGATCGGGTAGCCGTTCGGGACCAGCGTCGTGCCGAGGTGCGCCCCGAGGCTCCACGACGGTTCGATCGCCGACGCCGACTCCGGGACGACGACCAGCGCGGCCGCCACCGCGACGGCGCCGAGCGCCGACGAGGACCCCCAGCCCCGAGCGGTCGAGCGGGTGCTGCGTGTCATTCATGCCTCCACGGGATCGTCGTAGTGCGATCCGCGGGGGCTACTCGGCGGCGCGCACCGCCGCGCGGGCCACGGCCAGTACCGCGGCCGTCTCGGTCCGACCTCGGATCTCGGCCTCGAACGACCGCACTTCGTCCCGCAGCTCGTGGATCCGGGCGGCGATCCACCACAGCCGAAGTTGGCTGGTCGGGGCCGGGACCCGGAGCGATCGACCGGCGGACAGCGACAGCTCGAGCCCGTCGAGCCGGACCTCGACGTGATGGATCGACCGCAGCGGGACCTCCCGCCGCTGCCACAGCGGACCGCGGACCACGAGGCGCCGGTGGTCGACCTCGAGCACGGTGTCACCGCGCCGGACCATCGCCCACAGCAAGGCCGTGGGCAGCGGCAGCAGCAGCGCCAACAGCATCGGCGCCAGCGCCGGCGACAGCGTCGCGCCGACCAGCGCCGGGGCGCACGCGAGGTACAGGCTCGCCAGCGCGGGCAGCGGTGACGGCCCTGCCCCCTCGGGGACGAGCCGGAACCGGAACCCGTCCGGGAGCCAGGTGAGCGATGGATCCTGCATCCGTTGAAATCGTATCTCCACGTTCTGCGGCTGTGGTCACGATCGCGGTTACGCCACCTGTCGCCCCCCGCGATCCGGCGGGGGCACAGGGGGTCCCGCATGTGTCCGGTTCCACTCGACGAGCTCGTCCGGCTGCCGCTCCCCGGGATGGGCGGCCCGGTGTCGGCGCGGTTCGTCGGCGATCGCCACCTCACCTGGCTCGAGTCCGGCCCGGACAGCCTCGTGCAGCACCTGTGGTCGCTCGACCTCGGCACCGGCGAGGTCCGCCAGCGGGGCACCGCGCGGGACGACCGGCCGATGCCGCTCGAGGAGGTGCTCCGGCGCGAGCGGCTCCGGGAGCGGGCCCTCGGGGTGACGTCGTACCGACACGCCGCCGGCGGGCGGGTCCTGGTGGTGCCGCGGGCAGGGGCAGTGTGGGTCGAGCGGTCCTCCGGCGGGCCCGCGCTCGGCGACGCGCTCGAGGAGCTGATCCCCGGCCCGGTGCTCGAGCCCGTCGCCTCGCCGGACGGGACCCGGATCGCGTACGTCGCCGACGCCGAGCTGTACGTGGTCCCGGTCGAGGGCGGGCCCGCGGTCCAGCTCACCACCGGGGCCCGCGGGACCGGGCGGACCCACGGGCTCGCCGAGTACGTCGCCGAGGAGGAGATGAACCGGCGGTCGGGGTTCTGGTGGTCGCCCGACGGCCAGTGGATCGCGTACACCGAGGTCGACGACCGGCACGTGCCGGTGTGGCGGATCGTGTACCAGGGGCAGGCCACGCCCACCTGGGAGGACCACCGGTACCCGTTCGCCGGCGCCGACAACGCGAGGGTCCGGCTGTTCGTGGTCCGGTCGACCGGGGGCGAGCCGGTGGAGCTCGCGCTCGGCGACGCCGAGTACCTCGCCCGGGTCGGGTGGATGCCGGACGGGACGGTGGTGGCGCAGGTCCAGGACCGGCGCCAGAAGCAGCTCCGCCTGCTGAAGTTCGACGTGGCGTTCCCGCTCGACCGCTCGGGGCTGGTCTCCGGGCGGCCCACGGTGGTGCTGACCGAAGAGGGCGAGCCGTACGTCGAGCTGAACGACCTGTTCCGCCCGCTCGACCTCGAGCCCGGCGCGTTCCTGTGGGGGTCGGAGCGCACCGGGTACCTCCACCTGTACAAGGTCGACGCGGCCGGTGGGATCGCGGCGGTGACCCACGGCGACTGGGTGGTGGACGAGCTCGTGGCCGTCGACGAGCCGAACCGCCGGGTGTACGTCACCGGGACCCTCGACGGGGCGTGCGAGCGGCACCTGTACGCGGTGTCGCTCGACGGCGGGCCGCCGCGCCGGCTGACCCCGGACCACGGGATCCACACCGTGGCGGTCGATCTGCGCGGCCAGCGGTTCGTCGACACCTGGAGCGCGGTCGAGGCGCCGCCGCGCACGGTGGTCCGGGACCTGAACGGGGCGATCCTCCGGACGATCGACCGGGCGACGGACCCGCGGATCGCGGCGCTCGGCCTCACCCCGCCGGAGCTGCTCACCGTGACCGGCGCGGCGGGCGACGTGCTCCACGCCGCGCTGTACCGCCCGGACGGCGACGGGCCGTTCCCGACGGTGGTGTTCGTGTACGGCGGGCCGCACGCCCAGCGGGTGACCGACAGCTGGGACCTGACGATCGATCTGCGGGCCCAGCACCTCCGGAGCCTCGGGATCGCGGTCCTGCGGGTCGACAACCGCGGCTCGGGCCGGCGGGGGCGGGCGTTCGCGGCCGCGCTGTACGGCGAGACCGGGCGGGTCGAGCTCGACGACCAGGTCGCCGCGGTCCGGGAGCTGGTCGGGCGCGGGGTGATCGATCCCGCGCGGGTCGGGATCACCGGGTGGTCGTACGGCGGGTACATGACGTTGATGGCGATGTTCCGGGCGCCGGACGTGTTCCGGGTCGGGGTCGCCGGGGCGCCGGTGACCCACTGGGACGGCTACGACACGCACTACACCGAGCGGTACATGGGGCTGCCGAGCGAGAACCCCGACGGCTACGCGCAGTCGAGCGTGCTGACCCACGTGGACGGGCTGCGGGGCGAGCTGATGGTGGTCCACGGGATGCTCGACGAGAACGTCCACTTCCGCCACACCGGCCGGCTGATCAACGCGCTGGTCGCCGCGCGCAAGCCGTTCGAGCTCCAGGTGTTCCCGGACGAGCGGCACATGCCGCGCAAGCCCGCGGATCGGCTGTACCTCGAGCAGAAGATCGTCGGGTTCCTCCGCCGGCACCTCGGGGTGGCCGATCCGAGCCCGTCGGGGGCCTGAACGGGCGAGGGCGCCGGCCGAGCAGACCCGAGGTGGATGGGTCCTCTACGTGAGGTCGGCGGCGATTCGGCCCGAGCAACCGCACCGCATCCCGTCGATCCACAGGTCGAGCCGCCGGCGCGGAGCTCCGGGTGGCGTCCCGTCGTCCGCCACCGAGCCAGCAACCGCACCGCATCCCGTCGACCCCGCGAACGGCGTGCGGCGGATTGTCGACCATGGAAGGCGTCGACCGCGATCGGCATCCCGTGGGTCCCCCGATGCGGCGGTGCGGCGGCGAGGGGGGGGGAGCAACGAGGAAGTCAGTCATTGGTCAGCGTCCGCGACGTCGGGGCCGGTGTACGGCCTGGACAGACGTTGGAGGACCTGATGGGCGTTCGGTTCGTGTTCGGAGTCTTGGGGCTGGCCGGCTGCATCGAGGCGACCCCCGGCGGGACCGGGGACAGCGCGGACACCGGCGCGACGCCCCCCCCGGAGGGGTGCGCGTTCGGAGAGCCGAACGACACCGTCGACGACGCGACCCCGATCGCGTCCGGGGTGACCTACCGCGACCTGTGCGTGACCGGCACCGACGGGGACGACCCGCACGACGTGTTCGCGTTCACCGCCCCCGCGACCGACGCCGCCGGCGGGTGGATCCGGGTCTCGATGTCGAACGTGCGGGACGGCGGGCTGTCCGAGTTCATCCTGTCCGGCGCCGACGGGCGCGGGTTCGTCGACCAGTACGCGGTCGACCCGGACACCGCCCTCGACGGGTGGGCGACCGTCGCGCCGGGGGTGGTGTACACGATCGACGTGATGCGGTTCGCCGGGACCGGGCCCGAGTACCGGTACGACCTGACCGTCACCTACACCCCGATCGACGACGCGTTCGAGCCGAACCAGACCCCGGACGACGCCCCGCCGATCGACGTCGGCACGCCGATCCACGCCTCGGCGGCGGCGGTGTCGGCGAACGCCGAGCTCGCGCCCGAGGACGACGCCGACTGGTACACGGTCACCCTCCACGGCGGGTCGGCGACGGTCGCGCTGACCGACGCCCCGAGCGACTTCGCGTGCGACGTGATGCTGGTCGGACCGACCGGGGACGGGGCGGGGGAGAGCTACAGCCTCGACGGCGGGGCCGACTGCACGGTGGTCGCCGAGGACCTCGACCCCGGGGACTACACGATCGGGGTGATCCACTTCGCCGGGGGTGCCGTGCGCGGCGGCGGCGGGTCCCCGCCGGCGTACGTCGGCGGGTCGTACACGCTCGAGGTCACCGAGTAGGGTCGCCGTCGGGATCGCGGCCCGACGGGCGGAGGAGCCGGCTCAGCCAGTACGCGCGCCCGGTGACGAACGACCGGGTCACGTCGACCGCCGGCACCGCCTCCCACGGGATCGGCTCGATCGCGTCGCCGTCGAGCGACCAGATCGCCGCGTCCGGGTACCCGAGCAGGATCGGGGAGTGGGTCGCGACGATCACCTGAGTGTCCGGGTCGGACGTCATCAGGTCGTGAAGGTGCACGAGGACGGTGAGCTGCCGCTGCGGGGACAGGGCCGCCTCCGGCTCGTCCACCAGGTACAGCCCGCCCGGACCGAACCGGTGCTGGACCAGCGCGAGGAACGACTCGCCGTGCGACTGGGTGTGGAGCGACTTGCCGCCGTAGCTGTCGTACAGGCCGGGCTTCTCGGCCTCGAGCTCGTCGACCCGGGTGGCGACGTTGAACAGGGACTCGGCCCGCAGGAAGAACCCAGCGGTGAGCTTCTTCGACCACGACAGGCGCAGCGCGCGCGCCAACGGGGCGACGGCGCCGGTCGACGGGGAGGTGGACGCGGTGAAGTTCCGGCTCCCGCCTTCGGCGCCGAACCCGGCCGCGAGTGCGATCGCCTCGAGCAGGGTGCTCTTGCCGGACCCGTTCTCGCCGACGAGGAACGTGATCCGGCGATCGAACGTCAACCGGTCGAGCGACCGGAGGGCGGGGACCGAGAACGGGTACCCCTCCGGGTCGTCGATCCGCTCGCGGAGGACGACCAGCTCCCGCAGCCGGGGCAGGTCGCGGACCGACCAGCCACCGTCGGGGGCGGGGGTGGATCGCCGGCGTCGGGTCATGTCGATCGTGTACCACGGACCGGCGGGATCCGGTCGGCGAGCCCTCCGCTGTGCCTCCGCTGGCCACCGTCGCCGCGCGCGACGGGACGCCACCCGGAGCTCGTCGCGGCCGGCCGACGCGCGGATCCCGACCGGACCGGAGCGGACCCCGTTCGCTCCGTCGGCCCACGAGGACGGCCCCGGCGC
>JBEBJW010000173.1:0-9168 GCA_040079715.1 Myxococcota bacterium
GGTGGAACCGGCCCCGGACCCGCAGGCCGCTCGGGTGAGCGGCCGCGACCGCGAGGTCGAGCAGCTGACCGCGTTGATGGGGCGCTCCCGCACCGTGACGGTCCGAGGGCTCGCCGGCGTGGGCAAGACGCACTTCGTGCGCGCGGCGCTACCCGAAGCCATGTTCGTTCGCTGCGCTCACGCCACCTCCGAGCTGGACCTGGTCGCCGCCGTCGCGCACACCGCCGGGATCCCCATGGAAGATGACCCCACGGGGTCGCTCGCGCCCGCGATCGCGAACCGTCGCGTCGTGGTGCTCGACGCCGTGCCGGACATCGACGCTCTGCCCGTGCTCCTCTCAGCGTGGCGTCGGTCCGCGCCGGACACCAGATTCGTGCTCACCAGCCGGCGGGCGCTGCGCTTCGATGGCGAGGAGGTCTTGTCGCTCGGGCCCCTGTCCGCCATCGCCGCCGCCGATTTGCTCTCGGAGCGGGCGGGAGTCGCGATCCGCGACGAACCGGCGATCGGTGCGCTCCTCGAGTGGATCGATGGCATGCCGCTCACCCTCGAGCTGGCCGCCGTGCAACTCAGGGTGCGAAGCCTCGCCGACCTCATCGGGAGACTGGACGCCTCGTCCGTCGCCGAGCGGATGAAGGTCGCGATCGCCTGGGCCTGGGAGGCCGCGTCCGACCGCGGGAGAGACGCGTGGGCAGCCCTCGCCACCCTGGACGATCCAGTGGACCCGTCGACCGCTGAGTCACTCGCCAGCTCGGAGTCGCTGTCCGAGTTGGTCGGAGGTGGCGTAGCAAGGCGCGACGACGAGAGTTTCTCGCTGCCGGAGCCGCTGCGGGTGTTCGTTCGCTCCGCAGATCCCCCGAGGTGGGCTGCTGCCCACAGCGCCGAGTTCGTCCGCGCGGCCACGGGCGCGCCCGAGGTTCCGATCGCGCGTCGCCTGGCGGCGCTCCGCCGAGCCGAGCGCTGCGACGACGCTGATGCCGTGGTTGCCATCGCCACCGCCGCTGCCGAGTCGCTCCGGGTTCGCGGCCCCGGCGCCGTGCTGGACGCCGTGATCCGCGTGGGACTGCCGTTCGCCCGTCGGTCGTCGATGGAGCGAGCCGTCCGACTGATGGACATCGCGGCGGGTCGCCTCAAGCGTCGCGGACAGACCGACGAAGCGCGTCGCCTGTGGGGCGAGATGCTGTCGACCACGAGCCCTGCCGCCCGGGCGCGCGCAGGTGTGGGTCTGGCCAGCCTGGCTTGGCACGAGGGCGACTATGACGAGGCAGACCGCCTGCTCGTCGGCGCGGCGTCTGACGTGAACCGCGCCGACACCCCGGACGTGCGATCCGATTGGCACTGCACGACCGGCATGGTGTTGGTGTCACGGGGGCGGTGGCAGGAGGCGATCGCCGCGTACGAGCTTGCGCTCGAGGTCAACAGCGACCCACGGCGGGCTGGGTCGTGCCATGGGAACATCGGCCAGATCCTCATGGCCGCCGGCCGCATCGCGCTGGCGGAGCAACGATTCGGCCGCGCAGCCGAGGCGTTCGGCCAGGTGCGGGACGCCTGGTCCCTCGCCCAGGTCCAGTGCTCACTCGGCGCGCTGAAACTCGACGCGGGCGACCTCGATGGAGCCGTTGGCTGCCTCCGACGCGCCCAGGAGCAGTTCGAGGACCTCGGCGACGCGATGTACCGCGCGTGGGTGTTGGAGCTCCGCGCCGACGTCGCGTCCCACCTCGGAGAGGTCGACGAGGCGGATCGCCGCTTCGCCGAGGCGATCGCGGCACACGAGCGGACAGGCCGACGACCGGGAGGCGCCAGCGCCACCGCTCGGCATGCGCTCCATTGCTGGGCGTACGGTCGAGAGGCCGAGGCGCTGAGCCTGTTCGAGGCGGCGCGGCACGACGCGGCGGCGGTCGACAGCGCGCGGGTGCTCCAGTACGTCGATCTGTGCGGCGGTGCGTTCCTCGCGGACATCGGCGAGGTCGCGCGGGCGAAGGAGCGGATCGCGCGGGGTCATGCGTCGGCGACGGCCGCCCGACAGCCGGTCGCGATCGGCGTCGCGAGGCTGGCTGACGCGTTCCTGGCGCTGGCGATGTCAGCCGACCCCCGGCCCGCTCGTGAGGCCCTCGCTGCCGTCCATCGGAGTCACGGGGAGGAGGTGGCGCTGGTTCGGCGCTCGGCCGCGGTCCGGCGGCTGGCGTGGCTACTCCACCGGCGCCTCGATCGGTCATCGAGCGGCGGCTGACCGGCCCTGCTGCTCAGCGACGTGCCCCGGTGCGTCCTCGCGGAACCGGCGGGGCGGCTTCGGTGGACGGTTCAGTGGGGCTGGAGCAGGCAGTCGGAGATCTGGATCCCGAGATCGAGCGACCCGGTGAGCTCGTCCTCCGCGAGGACGAGCGACAACACCAGCACCTCTCCGGAGAGCGCCAGCGCCGGCTCGACCCACACCCCGGTCAGCGCAGTGTTCAGCTCGACCGACTCGCCGGACGCTGCGACTCCGAAGGCGGCATAGGCGTCGTGCCCATCCGTGTCCAAGTCCAGGACCACGTCGTAACCGAAGTCCGCCGTGAAACCAGATTGCTCCAGCGAGCCTCCGCAGGTCCCCTCCCACCGCCCGCTCGGCCCCTGGCCTCCGATCGAGTCACATCCCGCGGCGCCGAACAGCGCTGCCAACGCCATGCAGCCGCAGCGCCATCCCGGCCGCGACGAAGTCGCCACTCGCAGCATCGAACCTGTGACCAGGGCCATGTTCGCCTCCCGTGCCAACCTCTATCGACCGCTCGCCTCCTCGCGTCGAACAACTCTCGAACAGTCGTCCACCTGCGGCCGGGTGCTACAGGAGAGCCCAGCGTCACTCGCAGAGCGGGCCCGCGCGCTCCGCCCAGTACAGCGACGGGACCCCCGACGCGTCGTTCTCGCCGTACACCACGATCACCCGCCCGTCGTCGGTCACCGCGACCGTCGGCTGGCCGTGCTTCGTGTACTGCGGCAACCCCGTCGGGCTGACCTCCTCCGTCGTCCACCCCGTCGGGCAGCGGATCGCGAGGATCACCTTGCCGTCGAGGCCGTAGTTCACCACCGGGGTCGTCCCGTGGACCGCGATCGTCGCCGCGACGGGCTTACCGCCGTCGTCGACCACCTCGGACGTCCACCGGTCCGCGGTCGCGCAGTCCGGCGTCGCGCAGGTCGCGTACGACACCTGCATCGCGCCCGACACCAGCGTCTCGACCCACACCGCGTGCAGCGAGCCGTCCTCCCCCTCGGCGAGCCCGTTGTCCTCGCCGCGGCTGTCGGTCGGGTGGAGCAGGAACCCTGCCCCGCCGGTCGACAGGTACGCGCCCCGGATCCCGTACCGGGCGGTGGTGTACGCGATGTACCGCAGCCCGTCGGTGTGCCGGACCACGATCACCGGGTGATCGTCGGTCCCCACGGTCTGGGCGCTCACGTTCTCCGGGCGCTCGAACACGCCGGGGCTGTCGGTCGCGGTGCAGAACACCTCGTCCGCCAGCTCGTTGTCGAGCTTGCCCTTGAAGCACAGCGCGACCGAGTTCTTGTCGAGGTCCAGCGACCCTCGCCCCTTCTCGATCCCGTCGATGTCGGTCGTCAGCACCGGATCGACCCGGACCGCGAGCGAGGCCCGGTCGACGTACACGACCTCGACCTCGACCGGGGGATCCGCGCACGCGGTCCACGGGCCCACCGCGCAGTTCACCAGCTTCTGGATCACCACCTGGTCTGACGTGGGATCGGTCGCGATCGCGGCGACGAACGAGCCGTAGGTCAGGTTCCCGCCGACGGTGAACGCGGGCTCGACCACCCCGGCGCGCACGGGCTGGACCCACTGCTGGTGCTGGTCCAGGCCCTCGCCGAGCTCCCAGGTCAACCAGATCTCGTCGTCGACCACGGCGACCGCCCCGTTCATCAGGATGTCGGTCGGGTGGGTCCCGGCGAACAGCGGGTGGATCGTCCACCCCGGCGTCGGCGAGGTCGTCGCCGTGTCTGCGGTCGTCCCGTCCGTCGGGGAGGTGGGCGCGGTGTCGCCGGTCCCCGCGGTCCCGTCGGTGACCGTGTCGGTGACGGCGTCGGTCGAGTCGGTCGAGTCGTCCCCGGAACACGCGAGGGCCATCGCGACAATCACCGCCACCTCCGGCCGCCTGACGTATCCCGGCGCACCGGCGTGGGACGGCGTCGGCGTCGGCGATCGCGGGCCGTCGGGGTTACGGGCCCGCGATGCTCCACCACGTCACCCCGCTGCTCCCGTCCACCCCGCTGTCGGATCTGCTCGGCCGGCCGGTCTGGCTCAAGATGGAGTCGAGTCAGCCGTGCGGCTCGTTCAAGCTGCGCGGCATCGGTCGCGCGTGCGAGGCGGCGGTCGCGTCCGGCGCGCGGCGGGTCGTGGCGTCGTCGGGCGGCAACGCCGGGTACGCGGTCGCGTGGTCGGCGCGCCGGCTGGGGATCCCGTCGACCGTGGTGGTCCCGTCGCGGACCTCCCACCGGATGCGGTCGCTGATCGCGGCGGAGGGCGCCGAGATCGTGGTCCACGGCGAGGTGTGGGACGACGCGCACGCCCGGGCGCAGGTCCTCGCCGACGAGACCGGCGGGGTGCTGATCCACCCGTTCGACGACCCCGAGGTGTGGGCCGGGCACGCCACCCTGGTCCACGAGGTCGCGGCCGCGATCCCCGAGCCCGGGTTCGTGGTGGTCGCGGTCGGCGGCGGCGGGCTGCTCGCCGGCGTGGTCCACGGGCTCGCGGAGGTCGGGTGGTCGAGCCCGGTGCTCGCGGTCGAGACGCACGGCGCGGCGTCGTACGCGCGGGCGCTCGAGGCCGGCCACCCGGTGGACCTCGACGCGATCGACTCGATCGCGCTGACCCTCGGCGCCAAGCGGGTCTGCGACGAGTCGGTCGCGGTGTCGCGCGGGCACCGGATCACGTCGTGGACGTGCGACGATCGCGCGGCGGTCGAGGCGTGCGCCCGGTTCCTCGACGATCACCGCGTCCTGGTCGAGCCGTCGTGCGGGGCGGCGCTCGCGGCGGTGTACGACGGAGCCCCGGCCCTGTCGGAGGCCGCGTCGGTGGTGGTGGTGGTGTGCGGCGGCGCGGCGGTGACCCGCGGCGCGCTCGACCAGTGGTCGGCGTCGCTCGCCTGAACGCCTGAACCGGGCGGCGGTTCGCGATATGCTGCGCGGATGTCGTGGTTGCCCCTCTTCGCCGCCTCCGCGTTCGCGTCGCCGGAGGTGTGCAACGGGATCGACGACGACGGAGACGCCGCGATCGACGACGGTCCCGTGTGGATCGGCGTCGACCACGACGGGGACGGCCACGCCGACGGGGCCTCGGCGGTCGGGGCGGCGTCGTGCGCGGGGGTCGGGTTCGGCCTGCCGATCGACGACTGCGACGACGGCCGGGCGTCGGTCCGCCCCGGCGCGGTCGAGGCGTGCGACGGGCTCGATCAGGACTGCGACGGGTTCGTCGACGACGGCGCGTGCGACTGTCCGGTCGAAGCGGTCGACCACACCGCGTGGCAGGTGTGCCTCGGCGGCGCGAGCTGGGCCGACGCACGCGACCGGTGCGAGGAGGACGGGTACGCCCTCGCGATCCTCGACGAGCAGGGCCAGCAGGACTCGATGTTCGCCGTGGTCGCCCCCTACGGCACCGAGTTCTGGATCGGGCTCGGCGACGACGAGCTCGAGGGCGCGTTCGCCTGGGTGAACGAAGATCCGGTCGCGTACGACAACTGGCGCGCCGGCGAGCCGAACGACGGCGGAGGTCCGACCTACGACGAAGACTGCGTCGAGATGGAGTCGAGCGGCCTGTGGGACGACCAGCCGTGCGAGCAGTTCCAGCCGTACGCGTGCGGCCGGGGGTGCGACGCGGTCGTCTGGTACACCGACCTGGACGGCGACGGGCTCGGCGACGCGGCCAGCCGGACCGAGGCGTGCGCGGCGCCGACCGACGGGGTCGCCGCGGCGGGAGACTGCGACGACGGCGACCCGAACCTGCCGGCGGTGTTCTTCTCCGACGAGGACGGCGACGGGTACGGGGTCGACCCGTACGTCGGGTGCGCCGGCTCGGCGAAGATCGGCGGCGACTGCGACGACACCCGCGGTGAAGCCCACCCGGGCGCGATCGAGACCTGCAACGGGCTCGACGACGACTGCTCCGGCGCCCCCGACGACGGCGTGGGCGGTCCGTGGTGGCCGGATCTCGACGGCGACGGGTTCGGCGACCAGGACCAGCCCCCGTCGACCGCGACCTGCGCCCCCGACCGGTGGGTCGCGAACGACGGCGACTGCGACGACGGCGACGCCGAGATCGCCCCCGGCGCAGACGACGTCGACGGCGACGGGATCGACGGCGACTGCGACGGGTCCGACGCGCCCGCGGTCGACACCGACGACGACGGGCTGGTGGACCTCGCCGAGGTCGCGCTCGGCACCGACCCCCACGACCCGGACACCGACGACGACGCGCTCCTCGACGGGGACGAGGTCGCGCTCGGCACCGACCCGCTCGACCCGGACTCGGACGCCGACGCGGTCCCCGACGGGGCCGAACCGCGCGGCGACACCGACCACGACGGCGCGATCGACCCGCTCGATCCGGACGACGACGGAGACGGCCTGCCGTCGATCGACGAAGGCGACGGCGACCCCGACGGCGACGACGTCCCGAACCGGCTCGATCTCGACTCGGACGGCGACGGCGCGCTCGATCGGGCCGAGGGCGCTCCGGCGGCGTACGATGCGGGTCCGGCCGGGCCGGAGGTCCCCGGGCCCTCTCCGCTCCTCGGCTTCGGGTGCGGGTCGGTCCATCCACCGGCGGGGTCGGCGTGGGCGCTCGTCGCCGCCGCCGTGGCCGGTTCCACCCGCTGGCGCCGCCGGTCGAGGTCCAGATCGTGAGCAAGTTCCCGATGTTCGACGCGATCGGCCGCGGCACCGCCTCTCCTCCGCCGGAGCGCCCTCCCCCGCCGTCGAACCTGGCGTCGACGGTCGGGCTGCTGCGGGTGCTCGCGCCGGCCCTGGCGGTGGTCGCGGTCGGGCTGTGGTGGGCCGGGATCACCGGCCCGTGGACCGGCGTGGGTGCTGTCGCGCTCGCGATCGGGGTCCGGTTCGCCCTCCGCGGCGCCTGACCCGAACCTCGCGATGGGCCCCCTCGCGATGTGCGATCAGCCCGGGTCACCCTGCGCGGTCCCAGCGCGGGGACGGGGACGGGCCTCGGGACCCTCGCGCCGGTGGTCGAGCAGCGGGCGCGGCGGCGAGGACGGCGTCGGGCGGTACCACACCCGGAACCCGAGCTCCCGGCTCAGCCCGGCCACGTCCCGCTCGACCTGCGCGACCGCCTGCTCGAGCTGCCACCGCCACCGGCGCGGGGTGTACCGATCGAGCAACCGCCCGAGGAACACGAGCTCGAGCGCCGACGCGCGGGTGAACGGGACGTCGCCGGCGTACCCGGCCACCCACCGGATCCCCGCGTGACCGGACAGCAGGACCGCGGCGTTCTCGGCGGTCAGGAACCCGCACGACGACACGAACAGCCCGTCGTACCCGCAGCCCTCGAGCCCGGCGAGCACCTCGAGCAGCTGATCGCGCGTCACGAATCCGGCGGGACCGTCGAGGCTGCCGTACAGGCCGCGCTCGGTGCCGTGGGCGCCGACGTACAGGACCCGGGTGTGCTCCCACGCCCCGACCCGCCGGGCGATCGCGCCGAGGGCGCGGACGTCGCAGAACTGCTCGTGGTAGTAGCCGTGCGGGGTGTTGAAGTACACGTCCGACCACCAGTCGAACAGCCCCTTCATCGACAGGTTGTACCCGTCGAACCAGCGTCCCTCGAGCACGACCAGCCGGCGGACCGCCGGTCGCAGGCCGAGCGCGTCGGCTCCGGCGTCGAGCCGTGGGTCCACCCGGCGGCGGGTCCGCTCGGTGGGTCGAAACCCGGTGCGGCGAATCATCGGTGGCCTCCCGAGCCCCGGGTGTACCACGCGCGGGCCGCCTGCCCCGCGACGGCCGTTCACCGACTGTGAACCTGGGTGTGGACCCGCCCCGGGGGCCGTTCCGCCGACCCGCGCCGGCTCGCGCCCCGGTGGCCTCCCGGTCGGTCGGACCGCCGGTCGGACGCCGACCCCCGCGGTTCGGCCGCTCGACCCGACCCGCGGGCGCGGACCACGCTCCGTGAACTCCGGGGCGTTGACCGCTCGGCACGCCCCCCGTACCGTCGTCGGTGCGCCCCGGAGGTCCCCCCCATGTCCACGGCGGAGCTGGTGTCGGTCGACGATCTGCGCGATTTGCTGCGGATCTCGGGCGCGACGTTGTCCTCGTTCCGGTTCCAGATCCCGTCGGCGGTGCTCGAGGAGCTCCAGCAGGAGGCGGTGTTCCGGGTGCTCCACGCCGAGGCGGTGCGGACCGCGCCCGGCCTGGTGCGCCGGATCGCGCGGAACCTGGCGATCGATTTCCTGCGTCGCCGGCGGGAGGTCCCGCTCGATCTCGACGGACCGGAGGATCGGCCCTGGTTCCGTCCGCTGGACCAAATACTGGATGCCCGACGGGTGTTCGACGCGGTCGCCGCGGCGCCGGCGCCCTACCGGGAGGTGCTCCACGCGCTGCTGGTCGACGAGCTCGACCTCGACGACCTGGTCGAGCTCGAGGTCACCCGCCGGGGGCTCGCGCCCGACGACCACGCGGGCCGGGCGACGGCGCGCGACGCGCTGTACAAGCGACGCGCGCGGGCGATGGCGTGGGTCCGCCGGGCGCTCGGGCCGCAGTGAGCCGCGGAGCGGTCCGGGGCGGCGGTCCGTTCGCGTTCCCGTGTCCGATTCTCCCGGGTGGATCGTCCTGTCTCCGGGGGGAATGTGAGCACCGATCCATGGGCCTCGCTCGCCCGGCTCGGGGCGGCGATCGACCGATCCGACCCGGCCTTGCGCAACGCCGCGATCGACAGCCTGCTCGATCCGGGCGTGTGGGCCGAGATCGACGCGATCGCGGACCGGTTCGATCGGGGGGCGGACCCGCACCCGACCGACGAGGCGCGGGTGGCGACGGTGTTCCGCGCCCGGATGGCGTTGGCAGCCGGCGCTCCGCGGCCGGACCCGTCGGCGGACGCGCTCGCGGCGATCGATCGCCTCGGCGCGAGCCGGGCGGGCGCGGGCTGGGTGCTCGACGACGACGGGTGGGCGAGGTGCGCGGTCGGGT
>JBEBJW010000174.1:0-9158 GCA_040079715.1 Myxococcota bacterium
CGTCGCGACCGCGGCTCCTGCGGCCGCCTCGCGTCCGGCCGGCGTCGCTGAGGTGTCTGCTCGTCGCCTCAGGGCGCGACGGCGCGCCCGGTCCGCGACGTCCCGTTCGACCCGCAGTCGCCCCACCCGCACCCCGTCGTCGACGCGGCCAGGGTGATCGTCGGCGCGGCGCTCGGGTCGAGCGTCGGCGTCCGCGCCCGCAGCGGGACGTCGCCGGCGATCCCGGTGAAGGACGTCCCGTTCCCGCAGACGATGTCGTCACACGGCGCCCTGCGCGTGACCCTGACCGCCGCGCCCGGCGTCACCGCGACCGCGAGCCCGGTCAGGGACGTCCCGTTCCCGCACCAGACGGCCGAGCACGTCGACGCGCGCGGCGTCACCGCGACCGCGAGCCCGGTCAGCGACGTCCCGTTGAGGCCGCAGAGCGAGGGCCGGCACGGCACGACCGTCGACGGGTCCGGACGGATCGTCGCCGACCCGCTGGGCGTCACCGCCACCGCCAGCCCGGTCAGCGACGTCGCGTTCAGCCCGCACAGCGCCGGCCGACACCCCTCCCCGACCGGCGCGGGGGCGGGCGCCGAGACCGCGAGCCCGGTGAGGGCGGTCCCGTTCGCGCCGCACGCCGACCGCGGGCAGTACCCCGCCGTCGACGCGGCCGGGTCGACCGCCGTCCGCGCCGTCTGCGGCACCGCGACCGCCAGCCCGGTCACGGACGTCCCGTTCCCCCCGCAAAACAGGGCCGAGCAGCGGTCCGTGGTGGCGAGCGTCACAGGGGCGAGCGTCACAGGGGCGAGCGTCACAGGGGCGAGCGTCACAGGGGCGAGCGTCACAGTGGCGCCGACCGCCGCCTCGACCGCGAGTCCGGTCAGGGACGTCCCGTTCGTCCCGCAGGCCTCGAACCCGCACCCCCGCGCCTCCTGCCGCCCGTGCCCCGCGTCCTGCCGCCCGGTCGGCGCCGACAGCACCGTCGCCGCCACGATCGCCCAGATCCATCCGAACATCTTCACCTCCCGCTGCAGGGTCGCGCACGGCAGGTCGCCGGGCCGTCGCACCGTGTCGCGACTCGTGTCGGACGGCGCTCGCGGGCGCAGGCACGCTGCCGGTAGCGATCGCCGGTGGGGTCACGGCACGCCGCCGGGGCCTGGACGGGCCCGCCGACCGATCGCGGTAGGAGTTCGTCGCGTCGGTGTTGCGCGGGGGGGGGCGGTAGGTGCGGGGTCGAGGAGAGACCATGCCGAATCAACCGTTGTTCGCGTTGATCCCGTCGCTCGCCGCCTGCACCGTCGTCGTCGAGCTGCCGGGGTACGGCGACGGCGCCCTCGACTGCGCGGCCCCCGACATCGACTGCTTCACGTTCTTCGACCGCCAGGACGCGGTCGAGCAGTGGTTCGCCGAGCTCGAGCAGCTCCTCGCCGCCGAGGCGTTCCGGCCCCCGCGGGCGATCCTGCCGTCGTCGGACCCGCGGTTCGCGCGGATGCGGGACCTGCTCGAACGGGCGTGGGCCGCGTACGTCGCGGTGAACCCGGTCGCCGACCTCGCCGACCAGACCCCCGCGCTCGTGCTGATCGAGGACCCCGAGGTCAACGCGTTCGTCGTGCCGGATCTGGCGACCGACCGGACCGCGTTCGCGGTGGTGGTCCAGACCGGGCTGTTCGACGTCGAGTCGACCGACGACGCGCTGCTCGGCGTCGCGGTGCACGAGCTCGAGCACGCCGTCCGGCTGCACCTGATCGGCGACACGAAGGATCGGATCCGGCGGTTCTACGTCGCCGGCGACCCCGAGCCGCTCGGGTCCGCCCAGGCCGACGACCCGGTCGCGCGGTCGTGGGGCGAGGCGTGGCGGACGCTGTCGACCGAGGCCGGACCGTACTCCACCGCCGACCTCGCCGGGCTGCCGTTCGGGCCGGGTCGACGGGCAGCCCGAACGCCCGCGCGACGTCGCAGCCGTCCACGTCGCAGCCGTCGGCGTCGCAGCCGTCGGTGTCGCCGTGGAGCCGGGTGCTGCCGCCGCGCCTGTCGGACCGGGTCGTGTACTGACGCGACGAGGCACCTCCGACGTTCAGGTTCCCGAGCTCGATCTCCTCGGCCAGCGTCCGGGTCACGTTCAGCAGGTTCGCGGTGACCCGACCGCTGACCGTCGGTCGGGATCGTCGATCCGCGGGTGAACACGTGTTACCCGTTCGGGATGCGGTCCACCGACGCCGGGTCCGATCCTGCAGACTCCACGAGCTCCGGCGGTGGGTCCCGCGGGGGCCGCCGCGACGATGCGCCGCGGGCGCGTGCCCGCACCGGGGCGACGTTCCGGCTCGTCAGCGACCACCAGCCGACCGGCGATCAGCCCCACGCGATCGACGTCCTCACCGCCGGGGTGCTGGCCGGCAAATCCCACCAGGTGCTGCTCGGGATCACCGGCTCCGGCAAGACGTTCACCGTCGCGAACGTGATCGCCCGGGTCAACAAGCCCACCCTGGTCCTCGCGCCGAACAAGACGCTCGCGGCTCAGCTGTTCGGCGAGCTCAAGCGGCTGTTCCCGGAGAACGCGGTCGAGTACTTCGTCAGCTACTACGACTACTACCAGCCCGAGGCGTACGTCCCGTCGTCCGACACGTACATCGAGAAGGACTCGCTGATCAACGAGGCGATCGACCGGCTCCGGCACGCGGCCACCCGCAGCCTGCTCGAGCGGAACGACGTGATCATCGTGGCCTCGGTGTCGTGCATCTACGGCCTCGGGTCGGCCGAGGCGTACGAGGGGATGCTGCTCCACCTCGAGCAGGGCGCGGAGGTCCGCCGCCAGGACATCCTCGCCAAGCTGGTCGAGATCCAGTACGAGCGGAACGAGCAGGACTTCCACCGCGGCACGTTCCGGGTCCGCGGCGACGTGATCGACGTGTTCCCCGCCTACGAAGAAGACAAGGCGATCCGGATCGAGCTGTTCGGCGACGAGGTCGAGTCGGTGTGGGCGTTCGACCCGCTCCGCGGCAAGAAGCTCGAGTCGCTCGACAAGATCGCGATCTACCCGGCGTCGCACTACGTCACGCCGAAGGAGCGGATGGAGCGGGCGATCACCGCGATCCGGTCCGAGCTGTCCGAGCGCCTCGAAGACCTCCGGCTGGCGAACAAGCTGCTCGAGGCGCAACGGCTCGAGCAGCGCACCCTGTTCGACCTCGAGATGCTCCAGGAGCTCGGCCGGTGCAAGGGCGTCGAGAACTACAGCCGCCACCTGTCGGCCCGGGCGGCCGGAGATCCGCCGCCCACGCTGATCGAGTACTTCCCGAAGGACTGGCTCCTGATCGTCGACGAGAGCCACATCGCGATCCCGCAGGTCGGCGGGATGTTCAAGGGCGACCGGGCGCGCAAGGAGGTCCTGGTCGAGTACGGGTTCCGCCTGCCGTCCGCGCTCGACAACCGGCCGCTGAAGTTCGAGGAGTTCCTCGGCCACGTCAACCAGGCGATCCACGTCAGCGCGACCCCGGCGGACTGGGAGCGGGCGCAGGCCGGGGCGGACGTGGTCGAGCAGATCATCCGGCCGACCGGGCTGCTCGACCCGACGATCGAGGTCCGCCCGGCTCAGATTCAGGTCGACGACGCGCTGGCCGAGGTCCGGCTCCGGGCGGCGCGGTCCGAGCGGACCCTGGTGACCGTGCTCACCAAGCGGATGGCCCAGGAGCTGACCGACTATTGGCAGGAGCTCGGGGTCCGCGTCCGGTACCTCCACTCCGACATCGACACGCTCGAGCGGATGGAGATCCTGCGGGACCTCCGGCTCGGCGAGTTCGACGTGCTGGTCGGGATCAACCTGCTGCGCGAGGGGCTCGACCTGCCCGAGGTGAGCCTGGTGTGCATCCTCGACGCCGACAAGGAGGGGTTCCTCCGGAACGAGCGGAGCCTGATCCAGACCATCGGGCGCGCCGCCCGGAACGTCAACGGCCACGTCATCCTGTACGCCGACCGCGAGACCGACAACATGCTCCAGGCGATCGCCGAGACCCGCCGGCGGCGGACGGTCCAGGAGCTGTACAACACCGAGCACGGCATCACCCCGACCACGATCCGCCGCGCGGTCGACAGCCCGCTCGCGGCGCTGGTCGCCGGGGACTTCGTCGACGTGGAGCTCGATCGGCCGCGGGTCCCGAAGGCGGGGTCGGACCCGGTGCCGGTCGATCCGCGCCGGATCCCGAACCTCGTGCTCCAGCTCCGGAAGGAGATGAAGCAGGCGTCCAGCAAGCTCGAGTTCGAGCGGGCGGCCGAGCTGCGCGATCGGATCCGCGACCTCGAGCAGGTGATGCTGGACCTCGGGATCGCCGGCGTGTGAGGCGCACGCGGGCGCGCGGGGTGGCAGGTCGGTGGCCGGCGGTCTAGGGTGCGCCGATGAAGCGATTCGGTTCTGTCGGTTGGCACCTGTCCCGCCGTGGGTTCGTCCAGAGTCTCGCGGTGGTCGGCGGGGCGGAGGCGCTCGGCTGTCGCGGCGACCCGACCACCCCCGGCGATGACGACGGCGTCGGCGACGACGACGACACCGATGGCACGCCGACCGGGGACACCGGCGGCACCACCCCCGAGCCGACCGCGGACACCGGCGAGACCACCCCGCCGGGAGCGCCGGTGGTCGACCTCGAGGCGCTCCCGCTCGCGGCGTACGGCGTCGGGGACTGGAGCGGGTTCCTCGCGGCGATGACCGGGGTGAACAGCAGCTTCGTCGACAGCACCGGGGTCGTCCTCCGGCGGCTGACCGACGCGACCACCCCGGTGCCGGACGCGAGCTTCGGGATGACCTACGCCTCCGGCGGGGCCAAGATCAGCCGCGCGTTCGGCCCGGACGCCGACACCTACTGGGTGATCTACGAGGCGTTCGACGCCCCGGCGGTCCAGCCCCTCGGGGCCCGGCTGCTGAAGGTCCAGCGGGGCGTGGGCGTGCTGTCCGACGCTCCGTTCGCCCCGCCGGCGATGAACGCGGGGCGGCTCGGGTACACGTTCTCGTACCGGGAGGGCGAGACCCACATCCTGTACTTCGTCGGCGAAGACCAGCGGCTGCACCGGTTCGACGTCGAGGCGATGGCGTTCGCCCCGGACGGCGCGTTCGTCGGCGACGACGCGAGCCACCCGGACCTCCGGATGGACGCGTACCCGGGCTGGCTCCAGTCGAGCTGGGACGGCGCCCGGATCGCGTGGGTGGCACCCTACCAGTCGGCGACCGAGATGCACCACTACGACTTCGACGCGGACGTCCACACCGTGTACGACGACCCCCCGACGATGCGGCGGGTCAACGACATCCGGCTGTGCAGAGGCCCGCTC
This sequence comes from Myxococcota bacterium, assembly GCA_040079715.1. GTDB lineage: Bacteria > Myxococcota_A > UBA796 > UBA796 > JACKER01. The sequence goes on from JBEBJW010000174.1 coordinate 5,299, forward strand.
GCGGCGTGCGCGATCGCGACCGACGACGGCACCAAGGCGTTCTGGTTCGTGGCCGAGAACCGCGTCACCGCGTTCACCGACGCGATCCCGGGGACCCAGGGTCACTGCGACTGCGGCGAGTCCACCCTGTACACCGTCGACGCGAACCAGACCCACGTCCGGTGGGACCGGAACACGTTCGGGGACCCGCCCGACGCCGACGGCGGCCCGTGGGCCGGCACCACCGCGCCGATGGCCGACGGGGTCGCCCCGGACCACGTGATCATCGACGGCGACTACCACACGAACATGTCGTGGGATCAGACGGGCGCCGGCGACGACGAGCGGTTCTGCATCGACAACGACGTGACGAGCCCGTACAAGAACACCGCCGACGGGTGGGAGCTCGACGCCGCCGCCGTGTACCGGACCCGGGTGACGTTCGGGATCTACGGCAGCGCGGCGATCGGCGTGTCCGGCGTGCTGCTGTGGAACGGCTCGACCACCGCCGGGGCGTTCACCGGACAGCTCGCGCCGGCGGCGTCGATCGACACGATGACGGCCGGGAGCTGGCTGTGGGACGGCGACCGCCTGTATGTCCGGATGCCGGACGACGGCGCACCGGACGGCCGGGTCCGGATCGTCAACGGGACGCTGCTCGGAGAGAAGCTCGGCTACATCCGCCACGCCGACGGCGAGCTCCGGATGCTGTGCCACAGCTACCGGAACGAGGGCACGTACACCTACTTCAAGTCGGTGTTCGCGAACTGGTCGATCGACGGCAAGCTGTGCGTGTTCAACTCGAACCTCGGGGTCCAGGACGCCCGCACCGACCTGCTGCTGGCCGAGGTCCCGGTCACTGCCCGCTGACCCCTACGGACCGAGGTAGTCGCCCTTGGTCAGCGGGACCCCGCGGGCCCGGAGGATCGCGTACGCGCAGGTCAGGTGGAAGTAGAACGTCGGGATCGCGAACGCGGTCAGGAACGACGCGCCGGTGTAGGTCGTCGACGACCCGCGGTGGGCGATGGTGATCTCCCGCCCGAGCCCGGCCTCGAGCGCCTCCACCGGAACCGCCCGGAGCGCCTGGATCCCGGCCGCGATCCGCGCGTGCAGCGTCAGGAACGTGGCCACTTCGCCGGCCAGCGTCGGCGGCTCGCCCGTGAGGCGCGCGACGGTGATCGTGGTCGCGTCGACCGCCCATCGGACCTGCGCCGCGAGGTCGTACATGTCGTCGGCCAGCCGGGCCCCCATCAGGGTGGCCGGGTCGATCCCGGACGCCGTCGCGTGGTGCTCCGCCTTGACCAGGATCGCGTCGAGCTGCACCAGCCCGCGGAGGAACGACCCCATCGCGACGTCGACCCCGGTCAACGCCATCGGACCACCCCCGTCATCGGCTCCCCGTGATCGCCGCGAGGATCGCCGCGATGGTGGACCCGCCGCCGACGCACAGCGCCACCGCGGTCAGCACCGCCACCACCGCCAGCGCGATCGCCGCGACCTTCCACCAGCTGAACGGCGCGTCCCCCACGAGCCGGCCGGTCTGGCCGTTGACCAGCACCCGGAACGTGCGGTCGCCGTACCGGTACGCCCCGATGTACACCGGGACCAGCACCGGCTTGCCGTCGAGGGCGGTCGCGAGGCTGCTCGCCCGGATCGTGGTCAGCGTGTGCTGGCCCTGGATCGCGGCCCGGTGGCGGACGAGCATCTCGGCGTGGGCCTCGGTCCGCGCCGCCGACCGGGTGGTCTCCGACAGCTCGATCGGGACCTCGGACCGGTCGGGGTCGAACCCGCCGAGGGTCGACTCGTCGTACCGACCGAGCGCCGTCAGCTCCGATCGGCGCAGCGTCCGCGACGCGGGGACGAGGATCTGATCGAAGTGGGTCGACTCGGCGCCGGCGACCGGGCGCTTGCCGGACCGGGTGCCGGCGGACACGAGGCCGGTCCAGTGGGTCTCGACGTCGCCGGACCACGCCCACGCCGGCAGCAGCAGCCGCCGGAGCTCGAGCGACGCCGACCGCAGATCGTTCGGGTACCAGAACGAGCTGCCGGCGAACTTCACGAACGCCGCCCGCGCCGCCCCCTCGTCGACCGCGAACGGGATCGCGCCGATCGGGGGCTCGATCCCCTCGGGCTCGACCGTCGGGACGAGCGCTGCGGCCGGCGCGTCGCAGAACAGGCAGGTCGCCATCCGGGCGCCGGGGACGATCCGGACCGTGCCCCCGCACTGGCTGCACCGGACCGCGGACAGCTCGGTCGACGCCGTCATCGGGCCGCCGCCCCGATCAGCGCGGTGACGGCGCCGCCGCCGAGCACCACCAGCGCGATCAGCCCGAGCACCGCGAGCACCACGCCGACCACGATCGCGACCTTGACCCACGAGGTGGGGATCTTGCCCGACACGACCTCACCGCTCTGGCCGTTGACCAGCAGTCGGATCGGACCGCTGGGGCCCTTCACCACCGCGATCCACACCGGGAGCAGCACGAGCTTCGGCGGCTCGAGCCGGCTCTCGGTCGAGCTGCGCACGTCGCCGTGGGTGTCGCCGGGGAGGTGGTGGCTCGCGATGGTCCGCTGCTCGAGCGCGGCGATCTCACGGGCGGCGGTGGTCTCGGCCTCGGCGTGCGGCACGGTCGGGCGCTCGGCGGTGAGCCCCGCCACCAGCGTGGGCGCGTACGGGAGCGCCTCGCCGAGGTCGAACGGCTCGAGGGCGTTGGCCTCGGCCTCGTTCAGCCCGCGCGACGCCGACACGAGCTGGTCGAACCACTGCCCGACGTGGCTGCCCTCGAGCGGGAACCACTCGGTCTCCTGCACCTGGCGGGTCCGGGTCTCGGTCTTGCCGTTCACCGTGACGGTGTAGGTCTCGGTCCGGTACCAGTGGATCCCGACCCGGGCCGAGAACGACGTGCGGGCGATCGCGTCGAACGCCCAGAACGGGACCAGCACGTCGCGGAGCTCGTCCGGGCGGGTGTTCCGCCGGACCGACTCCGGCGCGAACCACCGGGCCGCGAGGTACGCCTTGAGCTGGGCGGCGGCGGGGTCACGGGCGAGGCGGAACGGGACCACCTTGTCGACCGGCTCGGCCGCGTCGGCCTCGGCGTCGACCAGCGCGCTGCCGCAGAACGAGCAGGCGGTGGATCGGAGGGTGACCGGCAGGTCGACCGCGGCGCCGCACTGGCTGCACCGGACCGATCGGACCTCGGGGCTCGGGGCGATCGTCATCGGGGGGCGCTCACCGGCTGGTCATACCACGGGACGCGGCCGGTGGGACCCTCACCACTGGGACCCTCACCACCGCTCGGCCAGCGCCGCCAGGATCTCGCGGACGATCGGCGGGGGCTCGATCGTGCCGACCAGCGCCCGCGCCTCGACGTACGCCGCCCGGGCCGCCTCGTCGTCCGGCTCGATCTCCGCCAGCCGGACCAGCGCCTCGACCAGCCGGAGCCGGTCCACCGCGCGGAACTGCTCGACCGCGCGCCGGAACCGCGCCGGATCGTGCGTCGCTTCACCGATCACCAGCAGGACCTCGCCGATCAGCTTGCGGTCGCCGTGGTGCTCGGCCAGCACCAGCGCCCGCTCCGCCTCCGCCCGCGCCTCGTCCGGCGCGCCCGCGTGGTCGAGCGCCTCGGACAGCATCACCCGGGCGAGGGCCTCCCGGCGCGGCATCCCGAGCGGCGCCACCCGCTCGACCGCCGCCCGCGCGTCGTCGACCGCCTCGGCGAACCGCCCGCGCTTCCGCCGGGCCACCGCCCGGTTGCCGAGGCACAGCGCCTCGGTCCGCACGTCGCCGGTCGCGCGGCAGTCGTCGAGCGCCACGTCGAGCAGGTCCTCGGCCTCGGCCCACGCCTGCTGCTTGATCGCGACCGCCGCGAGCTCCATCCGGG
>JBEBJW010000175.1:0-9158 GCA_040079715.1 Myxococcota bacterium
GCCGGTGGCGCCGGACCTCGACCTCGACCTCGGCGGAGAGGAGCTGCCGACGAGCCCGCGCCACGACGGGGACGACGATCGGCGGCTCGGCGGCCTGCGCGGTCCGTCGATGCTCGGGCGGGTGGTCGATCTCGTCCGCCGGGACTCGTACGTCGCCGTCGGGACCGCGGTCGCGGGGTCCCTGGTGCTCGTGTTCCTGACCTCTGCCCTGCTGCGCGCGTGCGGCTGACAACCTGCCTGTCGACTTGGAGATCCCCGTGAACATCCGTTTTTCCACCGAGCCGCCCGCCCAGCTCTCCGTCGACGTGTTGGTGATCGGCGCCGGCCCGAACCTCGACGGCCCGCTGGCCGCCCTCGACGAGCGGTTCGACGGCAAGCTGGTGGCCGGGCTCCGCGCCCGGAAGTTCAAGGGCTCCGAGGGCTCGGCGTTCGTCCTGCCGACGCTCGGCCGGATCGCCGCCCGCGAGCTGGTGGTGGTGGGCACGGGCTCGGGCTCGTTCTCGGCCCTCAGGCTCGCCGCAGGACGGGCCGGCAAGGAGGCGCGCGCGCTGTCGGCGAGCACCGTCGCGCTGGTGTTCCCGGGGGTCGACCCGGCGATGGGGATGCGGCTGGTCGAGGCGGCGGTGGCGGGCAACTACCTGTACCAGGCCTACAAGCCCGAGGACGACCGCTCGCCGGCGGTCGCGACCTGGACCGCAGCGGGCTCGGGTCCGGGTGACGCGGCGGTCAAGGCGGCCGACGTTCGGGCGAAGTGGCAGCAGTGGGCGCGGGACCTCGTGAACGGTCCCCCGGCCGACCTGTACCCCGAATCGCTGGCCGCGCGGGCCCGCGAGCTCGGCGCGCTCCCCGGCGTCACCGTCGACGTGTGGGACTTCGAGAAGTGCCGGTCCGAGGGCCTGGTCGGGATCATCGCGGTCGGCCAGGGTTCGGACCGCAAGGGCAACCTGATCCACGTGAAGTACCGCCCGCCGACCAGCAACGACCACGTCGCGCTCGTCGGGAAGGGCGTCACGTTCGACTCCGGCGGGCTGTCGCTCAAGCCGAGCGACGGGATGCAGACGATGCGGTGCGACATGGGCGGCGCGGCGACGATGCTCGCAGCCACCGCGATCGCGGCCGAGCTCGGGCTCGCGGTGTCGATCGACACGTTCTGCCCCGCGGTCGAGAACATGATGTCCGGCGCGTCGTACAAGCTCGGCGACGTGCTCCGGTACGCGAACGGCGTCACGGTGGAGATCCACAACACCGACGCCGAGGGGCGGCTGATCCTCGCCGACGGGCTGATCAAGGCCTGCAAGGTGCCCGGGGTCTCCACCGTGATCGACGCCGCCACCCTGACCGGCGCGTGCGTGATCGCGCTCGGCGACGACTTCACCGGGATGTTCACGGACGACGACGCGCTCGCCGGCGAGCTGTCCGCCGCCGCCGACCACTGCGGCGAGGGCCTGTGGCGCCTGCCGCTGTACGGCCCGTACAAGGAGATGCTGAAGTCGGACTTCGCCCAGATCAAGAACGTCGGCGGCCGCCCGGCCGGCGCGACGACCGCGGCGCTGTTCCTGCAGCACTTCGTGTCCGGGCCGAAGTGGGCCCACCTCGACATCGCGGGCCCGGCGTTCAGCGACAAGGGGTCGAGCCGGTACGCGCCCGGCGGGACCGGCGAGATGGTCCGGTCGCTCGCGACGTTCCTCGAGCGCCGGGCGGGCTGATGGCGAAGCGGCCGACCAACCCGTACCGTCGGCCGGACCGGTTCACCCGCCAGGCAAAAGAGGAGGGGTACGCCGCTCGGTCGGTGTACAAGCTGCGCGAGATCGACGAGCGGCTCCGGGTCCTCCGCCCCGGCCAGCGGGTGGTCGATCTCGGCTGCTCGCCGGGCTCGTGGCTGGTGTACGCCGCCGAGCGGGTCGGCGTGTCCGGGGTCGTGCTCGGGGTCGACATCACCGAGCCGGCGGCGAAGCCCGGACCGGTGCTGGTGAAGAGCGTGCTCGAGGTCACGCCGGACGAGGTGCTGGCGGTGCTCGGCGCCCCGGCGGACCTCGTGTTGTCCGACATGGCGCCGTCGACCACCGGCGACCCGACCGGCGACCACTACGTCCAGATCGAGCTCGCGACCGCCGCGTTGACCCTCGCCCGCCAGGTGCTCGGCCCCGGCGGCGCCTTCGTGTGCAAGGTGTTCGACGGCCAGGACGCCCCGGCGTTCGTCGACGCGGTCCGCGCCTCGTTCGGCCAGGTCAAGCGGTACCGACCCGAGGCGGTCCGCCAGAACAGCCGCGAGTTCTTCGTGGTCGGGACCGCGTTCAGGCCCGGCCCGGCGTCTCCGGGCTGATCTCGGCGCCGGTCGCGTCCGGCTCGGGGGCTGGTGCCGCCGCGGCGACCGCCCGCTCGATCGCGTCCCACACCGCGTCGCGTCCCTCGGTCGTCACGCTCGACAGGCCGATCGGCTGGCCGGCCGGCAGGTGGAACGCGCGCCGGAGGGCGGCGAGCTGGCGGGACCGCTGCTGCTTGCCGAGCTTGTCGATCTTCGTGGCGACCACCACCGACGGGATCCGGGCCTCGGTCAGGCCGTACATCAGCGCCCCGTCCATCTCCTGCGGGTCCCGCCGGATGTCGATCAACACCACCACCAGCACCAGCGCCGCCCGCTCGGCGAGGTACCGCTCGATCATCGGCTTCCACTCGGCGCGCACCGCGTCCGGCACGTGGGCGTAGCCGTACCCCGGAAGATCCGCGAACACCGCCCGATTGCCGGCGCGGAACAGGTTGATCAGCTGGGTCCGCCCGGGCGTGCGGCTGACGCGCGCCAGGCCCCGGCGGTTCCACAGGCAGTTCAGCGCCGACGACTTCCCGACGTTCGACCGACCGGCGAACGCGACCTCGGGTAACCCGAGGGTCGGGAGGGTCGCGGGGTAGCTGCCGACCAGCTCCACCGGCGTGTTTCGGAGCGGGCCGGGGGAGTCGTGTGCCATCGCAGCGTCCTAACCGGCAGCGTGGATCCCGTCGTCGGTCGGCGCTATCTTGACCGGGATGGTGTCGTCCCGCGCGTCGAAGCCCCCGGTCGCCGTCGGTTGGAATCGGCGTTCCCCGGTGATCGCGCGGATCCCGGCCGATCGGCGGATCTGGTTCGTCAGCGATCTGCACCTCGGCGACGCCACCCCGTCGGACGTGTTCTTCGGCAAGGACCGGCAGCTGATGGCCCTGGTCGACCGGGTCGACCGCGAGGGCTCGGTGCTGGTGATCGTCGGCGACGCGATCGACTTCCACCAGGCCTGGTCGCTCACCCGGGTCCTCCGCGCGCACCAGGAGCTGTTCTCCGTCCTGTCCAAGCTGGCCCGCGATGGCCGTCTGTACTACGTGATCGGCAACCACGACTACGAGATCAACCTGTTCCACGAGATCCTGCAGTTCCGCGTGTGCGACGAGCTGCACGTGGGCGACAAGATCCTCGTGGTGCACGGCTGGCAGTTCGACCCGTACCTCCGGGACGCGATCCACCACGGTCACGGCTGGTCGACCACGATCCACCACGCGATCGAGCGATACCTCGGCACCTGGCTCCGGATCCCGCTCGGCGAGTTCTACACCCGATCGAACCGCCTCCTGTTCTGGCTCGCGCACAAGATCGCGGTCGTGGCGAACCTGTACGCGTCCGGGATGGCGAAGATCGGCCTCGGTCGGTCGGCGGAGAGCCTGAACGCGTACCTGACCTACTGGACCCGGTCGAACGGCGGCGATCCGATGGGGATCTTCGAGCCGGTTTGGCAAGTGCTGGACAGCGGCCGGTTCGACGCGGTGGTGTGCGGGCACTCCCACCTCCCCGGGATCGTCACCCGCGGCGGCCGGAGCTACGTCAACACCGGCTCGTGGACGTTCGCGAGCTCCCACTACGTCGTGTGGGACGGGGTCGGCACGTTCACCTGCCGCGACTGGATCACCGGCAACCGGTACGGTCAGGAGCTGTACGAACCCCTGCTCGACGGGGTCGTGTACGAGAAGGACTTCTGGCAGTGGTGGCGCGAGCAGTACATGGGGCTCGGGCGGTTCCGCGAGGGCGAGGAGCGCAAAGGCCGCCTGCGGGGCTGGGAGAGCTACGTCCGCGACTACCAGCACCTGTCCCAGCTCCACCCGCTGCGGGTGGATCCCCTCCCCCGCGAGATCTCGGACGAGTTGCCGGCGGTGGCGGCCGCGGATCTGACCGAGGAGGAGCAGCTCGCCCCGTCGGTCCAGCGCGGAGTCCGGATCCCGACCGGCTGAGCGGCGGTCGGATCGGGGTGTGGTGGCGCGGGTCGGAACCCCGTCGACCGGATACGGGTCGACTCTCGGAGTTCACGAATGAGCGTCGTCGGTTCCACCCATCGGGGGGAGGTCGGCCAGATCCACGCCGTCGCCCTGCCGATGCGGGGGATGGTGGTGTTCCCAGGGATGTTGCGGATCGTCACCGCGGGCCGACCCACGTCGGTCCGCGCGGTGATGCGCCACGTCGAGGAGGGCATCCCGCTCGCCCTCGTCCCCCAGGTCGACGGCGACGAGGAAGACCCGCTGACCGCGCGGCTCGCGCCCGTGGGCGTGCTCGGCCAGGTCCTCCGGATCACCCGGATGCCGGACGGCGAGCTGCGGCTGCTGGTCGAGGGCAACGAGCGGTGTCGCCTGCTGTCGTCCCTCCGGATCGAGGACGGCGCCACCGCGGCCACCGTCGAGCCCCGGGCGTCGCTCGTGCGGGACCCGGTGAAGGTCGGGGCGCTCGCGCGGGAGCTCGCGGCGCGGTTCCAGGAGTACGCGAACGGCACGGGGCTCCAGGCCCACGAGCACGACACGCTCGCGTTCGGCGCCGACGACCCCGAGCGCCTCGCCGACCAGGTGATGGGCACGACCGACGCGACCCTCGACGACCAGATCGCGTTCCTCGAGCTGCCGGTGATCGAGAGCCGGCTCGACCGCGCCCTGACCCACCTCGCCACGTTGCTCGTCCGGCAACGGATCACCGCCGACGTGAACGCGCGCGTCCAGAAGGGGATGGACGACTCGCAGCGCGAGTACCACCTCCGCGAGCAGCTCAAGGCGATCCGGGCCGAGCTCGGCGACGCGTACGCGGCCGAGGCCGAGGCCGACGTGTTCGAGGACCGGATCGACGCGTCCGGGATGCCGCCCGAGGTCGAGGAGGAGGCGCGGCGCGAGGTCGACCGGCTCCGGCGGGTCCACACCGAGAGCGCCGAGTACACCATCATCCGCACCTGGCTCGAGACGGTGTGCGACGTGCCGTGGACCCACGCCACGACCGACACGGTGTCGCTGCCGAAGGCCCAGCGGGTGCTCGACCGCGACCACTACGGGCTCGACAAGGTGAAGGAGCGCGTGCTCGAGTACCTGGCCGTCCGCCAGCTCGAGCCGAACAGCAAGGGGCCGATCCTGTGCTTCGTCGGGCCGCCCGGCGTCGGCAAGACCAGCCTCGGGATGTCGATCGCCGCCGCCCTCGGGCGGGAGTTCGGGCGGATCGCGCTCGGCGGGATCAAGGACGAGACCGAGATCCGCGGCCACCGCCGGACGTACGTCGGCGCGCTCCCCGGCCGGATCCTCCGCGCGCTGGTCCGCGCCGGCACCCGGAACCCGGTGCTGGTGCTCGACGAGGTCGACAAGGTCGGGACCGACTTCCGCGGCGATCCGGCGTCGGCGCTGCTCGAGGTGCTCGATCCCGAGCAGAACCACGCGTTCGTCGACCACTACCTCGACGTCCCGGTGGACCTGTCGCAGGTCCTGTTCATCGGCACCGCGAACCTGACCGACCCGATCCCCCCGGCGCTGCTCGATCGGCTCGAGCTGATCGAGATCCCCGGGTACATCGAGGAGGAGAAGATCGAGATCGCCAAGCGGCACCTCCTGCCGAAGCTGGCGAAGAACCACGGCCTCGTCCGCCGGATCTCGTTCGACCGGCCGGCGCTCGAGCGCACGATCCGCGACTACACCCGCGAGGCCGGCGTGCGGGACCTCGAGCGGCAGCTCGCCGCGATCCACCGGAAGGTCGCCCGGAAGGTGGTCGAGGGCGAGTCCGGCAAGGTCAAGGTCAAGGCGGACGATCTGCCGAAGTTCCTCGGCCCCGCCCGGCACTTCCAGGAGCTGGCCGAGGAGCCGATGCCCGGGGTGGTGGTCGGGCTCGCGTGGACCGCGTCGGGCGGCGACCTGCTGTTCGTCGAGGCCACCAAGATGCCGGGGCGGGCCGGGTTGAAGCTGACCGGGATGCTCGGCGACGTGATGAAGGAGTCGGCCGAGGCCGCGCTGTCGTGGCTCCGCTCGCACGCGGCCGCGCTCGGGCTCGAGCCGTCGGTGTTCGACGCCGAGTTCCACCTGCACGTGCCGGCGGGCGCGATCCCGAAGGACGGGCCGTCGGCCGGGATCACGATCGTGACGGCGCTGGCGTCGCTGGTGACCGGCCGGACGGTGCGGGAGCGGCTGGCGATGACCGGGGAGATCACGCTGCGCGGCAAGATCCTGCCGGTCGGCGGTGTGAAGGAGAAGGCGCTCGCCGCCCGGCGGGCCGGGATCCACACGATGGTGCTCCCGACGCCGAACCTGAACGACCTCGAGGACGTGCCGGTCGAGCTCCGCAACGACCTCGAGCTGGTGCTGGTCGACCGGATCGAGCAGGTGCTGGCGGTGGCGCTCGACCTGCCGCTGCCCCAGCGGATGACCCCCGCGCCCCGGACCGTCCGGATAGAGCGACGCCAGCCCCGCCGTATCCGCGCTGCACACCCCGCGCTCGGTAATGAACCCGGTCACGAGCCGGGCAGGTGTTACGGCAAACGCTGGATGTCCGGCAGGCGACCCCGGTGGTCCCGGCGACCCGCCCGCGGAGGCCCCCGGCGCGGACCTGATCCGGCGGCGGCACATCCCGACACGACTGTTCGTGAATCCGGGGGGCGGGCGCGGGCATCGCGCTCCAGGAGGATCGATGCTGGTCGCTGTGCTGTGGTTCATGGGGTGCGAGCGCGCCTCCGACGCCCCGACCGACCCGGGCCCGACCGACCCGTCCCAGACCGATCCGTCGAGTCCGTCCGACCCGCCCGACACCAGCGGGACAACCCCCCGAGCCGGGTGCGCGTACCTCGACGGCGTGGCGCGCCCGAGCCTGGCGGACGCCCTGGCGGAGGCGGTGGCGGGGTCCACCGTCGCTCCGTGTCCGGGCACCCACCACGGCGCGTTCGTGGCCTCCGTCGCGGTCCACCTCGTCGGCGAGCCCGGCGACCGCACCCGGGTCGTGCTGGACGGCGACGCGCTGGGCACCACCCTCACCCTGGCCCCCGGCGCCGTGGTGGAGGACCTGACGATCGTCGGCGGCAAGGGACAGCACGGCGGCGGCGTCGCCTTGTCCGCGGGGGGCACGGCGACCCTCACCCGGGTGACGATCTCCGGCAGCAGCGCCCAACAGGGCGGAGGCCTGTGGCTCCCCGACGGCTCGACGGTCGAGGTGATCGACAGCGAGCTCCGCGGGAACTCCGCGGCCGACGGCGGCGGGCTGTGGGCCGGCCCCGGGTCGGTCGTCGACCTCACCGACACCGTGATCGTGGGCAACAACGCGGATCGCGCCGGCGGAGGCGGCTACCTCGACGGGGTGGCGCTGGCGGGCGGCACGTTCGACGGGAACCTCGCGAACTCCGACTACTACGGCACGGGGACGGCGGGACCGCTGTACGCCGCCGGCCTGTACCTGACCGGCGCGGGATCCGTCGTCGGGACCGTGATCACCGGCAACCAGGGCGGCGCGGTCGCGGGGGCGGCGGTGATCGACGGCGACCAGACGCTGGTCGGCGTCCGGATCGCGGAGAACGACGGCGGCGGAGGCGCGATCGGCGGGCTGTACTGCGAGTCGAGCGCGGTCGACCTCGGCGACTCGGAGATCGCCGACAACGTGGGCGCGTTCGGCGGGGGCTACCTCGCGGGCTGTGCGATCCGCGGGGGGGTCGTCGACGGGAACGAGGGCGTGCTGTTCTTCGCGTCGGGCCTGATGGCGATCGGCAGCACCCTCGACGGGGTCCGGTTCGAGGGGAACACGTCGGTACTCGGGCCGGTCCTCGATCTCGTAGGAGGGAACACGGTCACCGCCTCGACGTTCACCGGAAACGTCCACCGCGCCGGTCCGGTCCTCCGGGCCTGGACCGGCGACACGATCGACGGGTGCACCGTGGAAGGGAACGTCGGACCCGTCGGACTCGAGGTCGCCGCGGAGGGGGTCCGGCTGACGAACACCACCCTCCGGGACGCGGTGGACCCCGCGAGCGGGGGAGGCGCAGCCGTCCGGATCGCCGCTCAGGTCAAGCTCGTGGTCGAGGGCGGTGCGTTGCTGGGGAGCGACCGCGGCGTCGCGCTCGACGCGACCCTGATCGGCGCCACGCTCGAGCTGATCGACGTGGACCTCGGGGACCTCGGCGACGACAACAGCGCAGACGTGCGGTGGTCCGACGGGGACCACGAGGGGTACGGCGCGGGGACGACGGTGAGCTGCACCGACACCTGCCGCTGAGGGCGTACTGGACGTGCTGGACGTGCTAGATCGGAGCGGTGAGCCTGCTCGCGCTCGTCGGGTGCACGGTCGATCTCGAACGGCGGACGATCCGGTCCGCCGGGGGCGTCACCGGTCGGTTGGGCGCCGCTGACGCGCGACTGCTCGCGTTCCTGGCCGAGCGACCGCTGGAGACGATCGACCGGGACACGCTCGCCGCGGCGGCGTGGCCCGCGCGGAGCGTGTCGGCGCGGGCGGTCGACGGCGCGGTGCGACGGCTGCGGGCAGCGCTCGGGACCGCGGCCCACCAGCTCGCCACCGTCCACGGCGACGGCTACCGATTCGTCCCGGCCGATCGTCCGCCGACCGTCACGCCCACGACCCCCATCCCCTCGCGCGAACGGCCCACCAGGACTCCGATCCCCGTCTCGACGGGGTCGCTCGATCTGGTCCAGGGGACGTTCGGTCCGTTCGGGGGGGAGCCCGTGCCCCTCACCGGGACCGAGGCGCGGGTCATGGAGGTGCTCGCGGACCACCTCGGGCAGGCCGTGGACCGGCGGCACATCGCCCGGGCGGTGTGGGGCCGCGGCGACCACGCGCGCGCGCTCGAGAAGGTGGTGGCGGGCCTCCGCGCAAAGCTCGGCGCCGGGGCGATCCACACGATCCGGGGCGC